>CAYFRV010000029.1:0-18456 GCA_964345495.1 uncultured Bacteroidales bacterium
CCATAAAGCCTTTCGCTCAACTCCTTATCATCATAAGATTTCAATTTACTAATAAAGCTATCCAGGGTTCCTTTTGGGAAAATATTGTATTTTTCAAAAACTTCTCTGTGCTTTTGCAGTTTTTCTGCAGATTCATAACAGGATTCGGGTAATTTATTCAATTGGGCTAACTTTTCTTTATGCTCATCATCAAAAATATTGACATCTACATAAAGATCTTTAGCTTTTTCAAGCGAATCGCTCATTTCTAATCCATGCTGAGTAGCCACAACCAATCCTGCCAATAAGTGGTAAAGATCTGCTGAACCATCAGGTGCACGGAACTCTACAGTTTGTTTATTGGAATTATCTTCCATCTCTTCACACTCCTGTGGATTTGCGTCTTTAATCATATTACGCTTCATGCTCCAGCCTAAAGGCACTCTGATTAATGTGGATCTGTTCCGGTCTCCCCAGCATATATTGGTAGGCGCTTCCTGATGCGGAACCAGTCGAAGGTAAGATGTTGGAATCGTATTACCAAAGGCTGTCAAGGCTTCAGATACATCCAGAATTCCACCTATCATTTTTTTCGCAGTATCGCTTAACCCGTTAGCGTCCGTCATTATATTTTTGCCGTCTTTTTCAAGCATCATGTGAATATGCAGACCACTACCAGCCTTGCCGACAGTTATTTTTGGAGCAAAACTAATTTCTATACCTCTTTCCAAAGCAAGCATCCTTAGAATCCACTTTGCAACGATCATTTGATCAACTGCATCTTCTACCTCTACAGGTAAGAACTCAATTTCATGTTGTTCAAACATTTCATCCTCAGAAGTGAAGTTACCTACCTCTGAATGTCCGTATTTTACTTGTCCACCTGCCTGGGCAATAAGCTGAAGGGCTTCCGTTCTTAAATCTTCAAATTTGGCAAAAGGTTCAGAAGCGTGATATCCCTTTTGATCCACAGCCGGAAACAGGTCTTCCTTTTCACTATTCACATAATATTCTAATTCTCCCAAAGCTTTAAATGTATAACCCGTAGTTTCCTTAAAGTGATTATGTGCTTTCCTGAGGATATTTTCGGGAGCACTTTCCAGCGGCTTTCCTTCACTATCGTAAAAAGAACAAAGAATTTCCAAAGCAGGTATTTGAGAAAAAGGATTCAGAAAAGCAGTTTTGTAGCGTGGAATAACATACAGATCACTTGAGCCTGCCTCTATAAAAGAAAAAAGACTGGATCCGTCTACTCGCTCACCCGTAGTTAAAATATTATCAAGATGTTCCTTGCTGGAAATGATAAAGTTCAGGGTTTTTAGCTTTCCATCTTCTGCAACATACCTAAAATTTACCATTTCTATCTCATATTCTTCAACAAAGTTTATCAGATCTTTTTTGGTAAATTCATGAGCCGGCTTTTTCAAATATCTCACCAGTTCATTAGGATTCATTAAAATCTCAGCGTCTTTCATATCTATAATTTTTACGTTCTTAAAAGTTTCGAAATAAATATATTTAAGTTTTACTCCAAAGGAATTTTATATGTTTTACAATCTGCTGATTATAAACTAATTGTTTTTAAGACTATTAATCCGCTCTTCCAGGGTTTGTATTTTTGACTCAGCATCTTCTTTTTTCTTCTTCTCCATGTTTACAACTTTTTCAGGAGCATTCTGAACAAACCTTTCATTTTCAAGCTTTTTCAACACTGAATTCAAAAAACCCTTTGTATATTCTAATTCTTCCTCTAACTTTTTAATCTCTTCATCTACATCAAGAATATCCTCCATTGGAATATAGAATTCGGTTGTTCCTACCATGAAGGAAACAGCATTTTCGAGTTTCTCTTCTATCTTTTCAACTTCCGAGATATTAGCCATCTTTTTAATTATGGGACTGAACATCTCTTCGTATTCCCCGTTGACCTTAAGTTCAAGTTCATCCTTGTTGCCTAATTCTTTATCTTTTCTAATATTACGCACGGATGTAATAATCTCTTTCACCTTTTCAAAGGACTGCACCAGTTGGATATCATGTTTTTCAACCTTTGGCATTTCAGAAATCATAATACAGTCAGCATCCGCTCTTTCCCTTATCAAATGCCATATTTCTTCTGTAATAAAAGGCATAAAAGGATGAAGCAACTGCATTAATTTTTCAAAATAAATTACTGTATCTTCATAGGTAGCGCGGTCAATTGGCTGTTGATAAGCGGGTTTAACAATTTCCAGATACCATGAAGAAAAATCATCCCAAAAAAGCCTGTAGAGATTCATTAGCGCCTCTGATAAGCGGAACCTGTCGAACTGGCCATCCAATTCTTCAATGGCTTTTTTCAAGCGCTCCTTAAACCATTCTATCGTCTTTTTGGCATGTTCAGGTTGTTCGATGTCATCATCAACCTTCCAGCTTTTAATCAATCGAAACGCATTCCATATCTTATTTCCAAAATTCCGGCCTTGCTCTGTAAGGCTTTGATCAAATAGCAGATCATTCCCGGCAGGCGAACAGAAAAGCATACCAACCCTGACTCCGTCAGCACCGTATTTTTCGATTAAATTCAGAGGATCCGGGGAGTTTCCTTTCGACTTTGACATTTTTTGCCGCTTACTGTCACGCACCACGCCTGTGAGGTAGACATTTTTGAAAGGTTTTTCATTTTTGTATTCATACCCGGCCATAATCATACGAGCCACCCAGAAAAACAGAATTTCAGGAGCCGTAACCAAATCATCTGTGGGATAATAGTAGTTTATGTCTTTATTATCCGGATTTCGAATGCCATCAAACACAGAAATGGGCCACAACCAAGAGGAAAACCATGTATCCAGTACATCCTCATCCTGTTTTAAGTCTTCTTTTGAAAGCTGCTCATTTCCGGTCTTTTCGCGGGCCAGCTTAAGCGCTTCTTCAGGAGTTTCAGCAACAACAAAATCACCATCAGGCAGATAATAAGCCGGAATACGCTGTCCCCACCATAACTGTCTTGAAATGCACCAGTCGGTGATATTCTCCATCCAATGTTTATATGTATTTTTAAATTTTGAAGGATGAAACTGAATATTATCATTCATAACATTCTCCAGTGCCGGTTCTGCCATTTCTTTCATCTTGCAAAACCACTGCGTTGATAATTTCGGCTCTATTACCGCATCGGTTCTTTCTGAGAAGCCAATGCTGTTTGTATAATCTTCTTGTTTAATCAGAAATCCACCGTTTTCAAGATCTTTTACAAAATCTTCCCTTGCTACAAACCGATCTTTGCCAACATGAAGTTCAGCAGATTCATTCAGCGTGCCATCCTCATTAAAAATATCTATTGTTTCCAGGTTATGCCGCAGTCCAATTGCTGAGTCATTCTCATCGTGAGCAGGAGTAATCTTTAACGCGCCTGTTCCAAATTCACGATCAACATATTCATCCTGAATTACAGGAATTCTGCGATTAAGTACAGGGACAAATGCATACTTACCATGCAAATGCTTATAGCGTTCATCTTCGGGATGCACACAAAGAGCAGTATCACCAAGAATTGTTTCAGGCCGGGTAGTTGCTATTTCAACATACTCGTCTTCGCCTTCAATGGGATATTTAATGTAATATAATTTAGACTGAACCTCTTTATAATTCACCTCTTCATCAGAAACTGCGGTTTTTGCCTGCGGATCCCAGTTGACCATTCGTGCACCCCGGTAAATTAAACCTTTTCGGTAAAGATCAACAAAAACCTTTATGACACTTTCATACATATCGTCATCCATGGTAAACTTTGTTCTGTCCCAATCGCAAGAAGCCCCAAGCTTTTTTAATTGTTCAAGAATAATCCCGCCATGCTTTTCTTTCCATTCCCATGCATGTTCAAAAAATTCATCGCGCGTAAGCGAATACTTATCAACACCTTCCTTATTTAACTTGTCAACCACTTTAGCTTCGGTAGCTATGGAGGCATGATCTGTGCCCGGCACCCAGCAAGCATTCTTTCCCTGCATTCTGGCACGTCGGATTAAAATATCCTGAATGGTATTATTCAGAATATGTCCCATGTGCAAGACTCCTGTCACATTTGGGGGAGGAATGACAATCGTATAAGGTTCCCGGTCATCGGGTTCGGATTTGAAATACCCTTTATCCAGCCAATACTGGTACCATTTTTGCTCTACATTTTTAGGATCATATTTCTTTGCTATCTCCATATTCGATGAATTTAAAGAATAATAAAAATTTCGTAAAAATATAAATTTCTTCAGGATTAATGTAAACTGGATTAAATAATATTTTGCTTTTCCTAAAAGACAACAGGAAAAAAAATACATTATCTTTGTTTAAGTTTTGAGAAAAAATCAGCCCAAAATTTCAAAAAAACTCATCTCATGAACTTAACAATAGCAAAATCAATCGCGTATTATATAACATATTAATTTTTGATACGTAACATTAAATTTGTTAAAAAATTAAACAATCAAATTATTATGAAAAAGACAGGAATAATAGCATTAATAGTATTATTAGGCACGTTTTCCGCAATGGCGCAAAACGAAAATGACCAAAAAGCAAAAGAAGACCAGCGACCAGTAATTAGTTTTGAAGAAACAACACATGATTATGGAACAATTAAATACAAAAGTGATGGTACATGTGAATTTACTTTTGAGAATACCGGCGGGGAACCTCTTCTTCTCACAAAAGTAAGGGCTGCCTGCGGATGCACAGTTCCTAAAACCTGGCCCAAGGATCCCATTAAACCGGGCGAGACAGAATCAATCAAAGTTAAATACAACACGCGTATAAAAGGGAATTTTACTAAATCAATAAGGGTTTATTCAAACGCGAAGAATTCGCCCACCCGTCTGATTATAAAGGGAAAAGTTGTTATGAATAAAGAATAATTTTAAAATAAAAAACAAATGCCAAAAATTTCAAATAAAGCACAAGGCATGCCGGAATCACCAATACGTAAACTGGTGCCTTATGCAGAAGAAGCAAAGAAGCAAGGGAAAAGAGTTTACCACCTGAATATTGGTCAACCTGACATCCCGACGCCGGAAGTAGCTCTGGAAGCAGTCAAAAACACTGACATGAAAGTTGTAGAGTACACACACTCTGCAGGAAATGAGTCATACAGAAGAAAACTTGCTACATACTATCAAAATCTGGGGATTGATATCGACCATAACGACATGTTGATCACAACCGGAGGTTCAGAAGCTGTGCTATTTTCTTTCCTTACTTGTTTTAACCAGGGAGATGAAGTAATTATTCCCGAGCCATTTTACGCAAATTACAATGGATTTGCCATTGCAGCAGGAGTACAGGTTAAACCAGTTACTTCATCCATAGAAAGTGATTTTGCTCTTCCTTCCATAGAAAAATTTGAAGAGTTAATCACTGAAAAAACCAAAGGAATTGTTATTTGTAACCCGAATAACCCTACTGGCTATCTCTACTCAGAAGATGAAATGCAGAAGCTAAAAACTTTAGTGGAAAGACACGATCTATTCTTATTTTCTGATGAAGTCTACCGGGAATTCTGTTACGATGGCAATACCCATACCTCAGCAATGGATCTTAAAGGCATAGAAAACAACGTTGTTTTGATGGACTCTGTTTCTAAGCGTTACAGTATGTGCGGAGTTCGTATCGGAACAATGATCTCCAAAAACAAGGAAATTATTAAAAATGCCATGAAGTTTGCACAGGCAAGGCTTTGCCCTCCTTCTTTCGGTCAAATAGCAAGCGAAGCAGCATTAGATACACCCAAAGAATATTTCGATGAGGTGTATAACGAATACATTGAAAGAAGAGATTTTATGGTAGATGCACTGAACAAAATGGAGGGAGTTTACTCTCCAAAACCAAAAGGTGCATTTTATACTGTAGTAAAGCTTCCCGTAGATGATGCAGAAAAATTTGCCCAGTGGATGCTAAGTGATTTTGATCATGACAATCAAACCGTTATGATAGCGCCAGCTTCCGGTTTTTACTCCACAAAAGGCCTTGGTAAAAAAGAAGCACGCATAGCATACGTTTTGAATATCGATGATTTGAAAAATGCAATGGAAACACTTGAACAAGCATTATTAAATTATCCGGGCAGAGAAGTCGAGGAAAAAACAATTTCTTCAGCTAAAAAATAATCTCAGGTTGTTGTCCTGCTATTGGGCAAAATCTTCATAAAGCAGATACTTTTTACGTTTCCTGGCAAATTGATCTAAATCTTTTTGCCAGGATTCTTTTATTGCGGAAATTGAGGCTTCTCCTTCAAGCAATTTTTGAAGCGCAGGGTCTCCTGCTAAATTATTGAAAAAAGGCAAAAAAAATTTTTCAGAATGTTCAAAACTATTATAAGCGCTTTTTATCCATTGTAAATTAATTCCCGGATTATTCAAGACTGAATCCAACGGGATTTTTCTCAAATCTACTCCATGGCAAACTTCACCTTCATGCTTCGGTGATTTACTGGCTCCTTCTATTGATTTCGGGGTATAAGAGAAATCCCCTTCTTTTAAATCCGGGTGTCCATAAACCTGAAAAGGAAAGTTTGTCCCTCTGCCTACGTTCATTATTGTCCCCTCAAATAATCCAAGCGAAGGATATAAATAAACACTGCGCATATTAGGTAAATTAGGTGATGGTTTCACAGGTAATTTATATAAAGAATCATGCGTATAGTTGTCGCATTTAATCCAATCTAACTCGCATTTCACGCCATCTCTGAGCCATCCTTCATTATTGATCATACGTGCCAGCTCAGCAATAGTCATTCCATGTACAATGGGAATTTGATGTTTTCCCACAAAAGATTGCTGTTTCTTTTTAAGGACGGGGCCATCAATGTAAAAACCATTTGGATTTGGACGGTCAAACACGATTAATTTCGTTCCTGTCTTTGCACAAGCTTCCATAACATAATGCAGGGTGGAAATATAGGTATAAAAACGAACCCCAACATCCTGAATATCAAATATCATAACATCCAAATCTTCTAAATCTTGCGGACGAGGTTTTTTTCGCTTTCCGTATAAAGAGATTACGGACAACCCCGTTCTTTCATCGGTATAAGTTGACACATATTCACCGGCATCTCTATCTCCTCTGAAACCATGTTCAGGTGAAAATATTTTTTTCACCTTCATTCCTCTCGAAATCAAAGTATCCACCAGGTGGACATCCTTAACAAGTGAGGTGTGATTTGCAACTACACCAAGGGATTTTCCTTCCAATGAAGGCAAATAAACGTCCATCCGTTCAGCTGCCGGCGTAATATTTGTTGATTCCTGCTGTTGGCAATAAGTTAAACCATTAAAGATCAGCAGACTAAAAAAAACCAATAAAATTCGATGCATAATAAATAATTTATAAAGCCATCTAAAATAATAAATTATCGGGCAAATCCATGAAAATATTTTCGAGTTTGTGCTTGTAACTATATTGAAAAAGGATAAATTTGATACATTTGCAACTAAAGCCAAGTGATTGTGAATATAGATGTTTTTATAGCAAAACGTTTTTTCAGGGATAAATCAAACAACCAAAGAGTTTCCAAACCAATCGTTTCAATTGCTGTTGTAGGAGTGGCTCTTGGAATAGTAGTAATGATACTATCCGTAGCTATTGTTACTGGCTTCAAATCAGAAATAAGAAATAAAATCACCGGTTTTGGTTCCCATATTAAAATAGTAAATTACGACACCAATACCTCCCTTGAAACTGCCCCAATTAAAAAGAATCAAAATTTCTACCCGTCTATTGACACGGTAAAAGGGATTAATCACATTCAGCCTTATGCTATAAAAGGTGGTATCCTGAAAACAAAAGAAAATTTTCAGGGCGGCATCCTGAAAGGAGTAGATGAAAACTTTAAATGGTCTTTCTTTAAAAGAAATATTCTAGATGGAGAAACATTCCAGGTTACAGATACTGCAAAAACAAATAAAATACTCATTTCCAAATATTTTGCAAACCTGTTAAAACTGAAAACCGGCGATCCTGTGGCAATGTATTTTGTAGATAATCCGCCAAGAATGAGGAAGTTTATCATTTCAGGAATTTACGATACAGGACTTGAAGATTTTGACAAAAAATTCATTCTTGCAGACATTAAGCATGTTCAAAAATTAAATGGCTGGGATGAAAATCAAATAAGCGGTTTTGAAATCATTCTTGACGAATTTGATGAAATTAAAAACTTATCCACCCACATCAGGAATGATTATACCTATCCCCTTTTCTCAGAAGGGACCAAACTAAAAGTATTGCCGATCACCTCAGAGTTTCCACAAATATTTGACTGGCTGAATATAATCGATGTCAATGTTTGGGTGATTTTAACATTAGTAATCCTTGTTGCCGGGTTTAACATGATTTCAGGATTGCTGATTATCATACTTGAAAGAACAAGCATGATTGGTTTATTTAAGGCAATGGGTTCAACAAACTGGAGCATCCGGAAAATCTTTCTTTATTTATCATCCCTACTAATCGGCAAGGGAATGCTGTGGGGAAATATTATCGGCATTGCACTGTGCCTGATCCAAAATGAATTTGGAATTATTAAATTAGACCCTGCCACTTATTATCTGGAAGTAGTCCCAATTAATCTAAAAATTATGCATATAGTCCTGCTAAATATTGGATCATTAATCATCACGGTAATTATGCTGATTATACCTTCTTATATCATTGCAAAAATCAGCCCGATAAAGACAATCCGGTTCAATTAAACAGAATCTCTCCAAAAAAAATTAACTGGAATAGCTATTAATTTGACTGGATACCAACAAATTACTTCATTCATTTCTTCTTTTCTTATACCCATAAAGCGTGATGCCTACGTTTAAAACATTTTGGTTTTAGCTATTTTTTTTATTAAATTAACGACCCTAAAACCCTTACGTAAACGAACCATGAAAGACAGAGCTTCTACCTTTGCAAAAGATAATTATGAAAAAACGAAACAAAATATCAGATATGTCCCAAGAAAAGAAGCAAAAACAAAAGATTACGAAAGAATCGGCTTCAAATCCGGACTCGAAGTCCACCAACAACTAAAAACACGCGAAAAATTATTCTGCCACTGCCCGGCAGGAATTTACCATAACGACAATGATTACAACGCAGAGATTATACGTCACATGAGACCTACCCTAAGTGAACTCGGAGAGTATGATGGAACTGCCCTGATGGAATATAAAACCAGAAAAGAAATAAGGTACCGCATAAACAACAAAACAGCCTGCACTTATGAGATAGATGATACGCCCCCTTTTCAAATAGACAAGGAAGCACTGGATATTTCGCTGGAAATTTCGCTACTCTGCAAACTTAATATTGTCGGAGAAGTACACGTAACACGCAAGCAATATCTCGATGGTAGTATTCCCACTGGTTTTCAGCGAACTGCAATTATAGGCGTAGAAGGTGAAATTCCGCTAAAAAATAAAAAAGTCAGATTGATTCAGTTAAGCCTCGAAGAAGACTCCTGTAGAGAAATTTCAGACATTCGGCATACAAGAACCTTCAAGACAGACAGGTTAGGAATGCCCCTGATCGAGACTGTAACTTATCCTGACATGCTAACACCCGATGAATTAAAAGAGGGAGCAGAATATATTCGCTTTCTTAACAGGAGCACGGGAAAAGTAAGAACAGGAATTGGTGCAGGACGAGAAGACGTAAACGTAAGCTGCGAAGGAGGCACACGCGTTGAACTCAAAGGTGTTTCCCATAACAAATGGATCCCTGAGTTGTCTCATAATGAAGCTTTCAGGCAATGGGCACTGCTTCATATACGGGAAAAACTTACTAAAAAAATTGATAAACCCGAAGATTGGAACATCCAATACGAGCAACTTCATCCGGAAAATTTCAATTTCAAATATCCGCCCCTTTCCAAGGCAATTAATAATAACGAAAAAATATACATCGTCAATTTACCGAAATTCAAATCGATATTATCCCACTTCACACAACCCGGAAAAATATTTGCCGATGAAATAAAAGGGCGACTTAAAGTTATTGCCTGTTTAGAGCCACCATTTATGACACATACAGAAGAACTCAAAGAGGAAATTGAACCTGCTATATGGGATAACCTAAAAAAGATGGTAAACGCAGGAGAAGACGATGCTCAGATCCTTTTCTGGGGCCCTAAAGATGATATTCCTACAGCCCTGGAAACCATCGAAGAAAGATGCAAACTTGCGTTTGAAGGCGTTCCCCGGGAAACGCGAAAAACTTATCCCGACGGCACTACAGTTTTCGAGAGAGTTTTGCCCGGCCCTGACAGGATGTATCCTGATACAGACACAGCTCCAATACCTTTGGATAAAAACTATATTGATAACAAATGGCAGGAAATTCCCCAAGAGATCATCTCAAAATACCAACAATTAAAAAAATGGGACATACCAGAAGATACACACAACTATATTTTTAGCAAAAATCTCTATCCGCTTATTCAAAAAATAGTTCAGGAACTAAATTATGACCCTAAATTCGTAGGATGTTTTCTTGGGCATACATTAAAATATGTAGAAGGCCATTATTCAAAAAGCAAGAACTTTAACTACAAACATGTATTTCAGCTTTTTAAATATTTAAAAGAAAACAATATCAAACCTGAAATAGCAGAACGAATGCTGCCGTTGGTTTATAAAAATCCAAACAGGCCTATGCAGGAAATGTTAGAAAAAGCAGGGTATAAACAAATAAAATTCAATGAGATAAAATCACAAATTCCGGCTCTCAAAAAACAATTTGAAACTTTGGGAGTTAACCATAATAACAAAAATCAAAAGGCAATAGATTGGATCATGGGCAAGTTGCATTACCAGGCGCTAGGCAATGCATCATTGCAGCAGGTAAGAGAAGAAGTAGAAAAGCAAGTAGAAACCAAAAAACATAAATGATATGGAAGGTGATAAACTCGTAATAAAAGATCATCACATTAAAATTGCAAAAGAAGTTGCAGAGGTGATTATACCTGAAATTAAGCAAAGTAAAACCCGTTATGCAATCACCGTTGCCGGAGAATCCGGAAGCGGAAAGTCTGAAACAGCCTATACAATCAAACAAGAACTGGAAAACCACGACATTAAATGTTTCATCTTCCAACAAGACGATTATTTCGTTTATCCGCCAAAAACCAATTCTAAAATGAGGGAAAAGGACATAAATCAGGTTGGCACTTCAGAGGTAAAGCTTGATGTTCTGGATAAAAACATGAAAGAATCGATAGATGGGAAAAATGAGTTTACAAAGCCTTTGGTTTATTTTGAAGAGGATAAAATTGAAGAAGAGAAGGTAAACCTGGAAGGCATAGATGTTGTCATCGCCGAAGGCACTTATACAACATCCCTGTCAAATGCGCATAAAAAGATATTTATCGATAAAAATTATTTTGACACAAAAAAGACCCGTCTTGAAAGAAGCCGGGAAAAACAAGATGAGTTTCTGGAAAAAATACTGAACATCGAACATCAAATTATATCCGGTCACAAGAAATTAGCTCATCTAATAATTACTAAAGACAACGAACTTAAAACCCAGAAAAGCTATGAATAAACAGAAAGAAATAAAACGTATTGCCATGCTGAGTACACATGGCTATTTTGACCCTATTCCCCAACTGGGACAGACAGATACAGGGGGACAGGTAGTCTATGTACTGGAATTATCAAAAGCTTTAGCACAATTAGGATATAAAGTCGATATTTATACAAGATGGTTTGATAAAGAAAGGAAACAAATAGACCCAGTACCAAACCATCCGGATGTTCGGGTTATCAGAATTCCGGCAGGGCCATGGGAGTTTATCCCCAAAGAATTTATTTATGACGTTCTTCCTGAATTGTCAAAAAATATGATTCAGTTCATAAAAGATCAAAATCTGGAATATGATTTATACCACGGACATTATGTTGATGCAGGAATTGTCACTTTAGATGTTGCCAAAGCTTTCGGCAAGCCAGCTTTTTTTACAGCACATAGCCTTGGCGCATGGAAAAAATCCGATATGGAAGGTGACCCCGAAGAACTGGAAGAAAAATATAAGTTCAAAAAACGTATAAACGAAGAATTAAGAATTTTCAGATCTGTTAATGCCCATACCTTAACATCAAATGTTCAGAAAGAAAAACTTAATGAACTCTATAATTATGATGCTCCAAATATCGGAATTATTCCCCCTGGAGTGAATATTGATACATATCACAAACCTACTGAAGAAGAAAAAAATAAAAAATCCGATCTTCCTGACAAATATATCTTTTGTCTCAGCAGAATAGATGCCAATAAGGGCCACGACTTATTACTAAATGCCTTTGATATCGTCCGGAAAGAGGTTGATGACATTCACCTTGTCATAGGCGGCGGGTCTCCTAAACCAAAGCCAAGGGAAAAAGAAGTCTACAACAAGATGAAATCAATAATTCAGGAAAAAGATATGGATCGGGTTCACATCATTGGATATGTTCCGGATGAAAAACTTGTACAATATTACCAGCAAGCCGAATTTTTTGTTCTTCCTTCTACATTTGAGCCTTTCGGCATGACAAGTCAGGAAGCTATGGCTTGCGGAAAACCGGTAGTTGCATCAAAATTCGGAGGAATAAAACATGTTATAGAACATGATAAAAATGGATTGCTTGTAAATCCAAAGGATCCAAATGAATTCGCCGATGCAATGATAAAAATACTCAAAGACGATTCGTTAAGAGATAAATTAGGTAAAGAAGCGAACAGACTTATCGTTGAAGAATATAGCTGGGAGGCAATGGCACAAAAACACATCAATTTTTACAAGAATTATTATTCTAACTTCAATTTATAATGAGCACTGAGCAAAATACGCGCCAGGGATATAATGGCAAAGCATTAGAAATATTAGAAAAATTTAACATCAGAGTTTGGAGCTCGGTAGATATTAAAACCACACGGGGTAAATTTGAAGGTAAAATTTTACCCCGTTCTGAAAACGATGATGATAAGCACATTGTAGTTAAAATACCCACAGGTTATAACATAGGAGTTGACGTTGATACAATTCAACAAATTATTGAAACCGGTTACGAAAAGGCAAATTATCAGATCCCCGAGCAAGAATTCC
This sequence comes from uncultured Bacteroidales bacterium, assembly GCA_964345495.1. GTDB lineage: Bacteria > Bacteroidota > Bacteroidia > Bacteroidales > UBA12077 > JAGXLC01. The sequence continues at coordinate 13,088 of CAYFRV010000029.1, forward strand.
CCTATTCTGAGGAACTACCTAACGTTAAGCTCTTTGGAACAGGAGGAACAATAGCGTCCAGACTGGATTACAGAACAGGGGCTGTGATACCGGCTTTTTCACCCGGGGAATTATACGGAGCAGTTCCGGAACTTGCCGATGTTTGTAACCTCACAACAGAAAAAGTTTTTGCTGTCTTCAGCGAAAACATGGGGCCATCGCAGTATATCGAGCTGGCAAAAGCCATAGGAAAAGAAATTGAAAACGGAATTGACGGTATTATTATCGGGCACGGGACAGACACGCTTCATCACACCGCGTCAGCCTTAACATTTATGGTGCAAAATCCGCCTGTACCAATAGTACTGGTTGGTTCACAGCGGTCATCAGACAGACCGTCCTCTGATGCTGCACTAAACTTAATTCATTCAGCATATACAGCAGGTCATTCGGATATCGCTGAAGTTATGGTTTGCATGTTTGGTCCCACCTCAGACGAGTACGGCTTCCTACACAAAGGAACGCGTGTGAGAAAAATGCATTCTTCATACCGATCTACTTTTCGTACAATAGGTGATATACCTTTAGCTACAGTAAAAAGAGGAGAAATTAAACCGCTTAAAGAAAAATACAATCAAAGAAGAAATGATAAGAAAGTTAATATTTTACCGTTTTTTGAAGAAAAGATATCCATCGTTTACTATTATCCAAATATGCAGCCGGATATTATTGATTCACTAGTTGATAATGGATATAAAGGAATTGTAATTGCAGGAACAGGATTAGGCCATGTAAACAAACCATTATACCCTGCATTAAAAAGAGCCATTGATAAAGGAGTTCATGTTTATATGACAGTTCAGACACTTTGGGGATATGTACACATGTTTGTTTATGATACAGGAAGAGACTTATTAGATATTGGAGTTATTCCTGCAGAAAACATGCTGCCTGAAGTGGCTTACATAAAATTAGGTTGGGCTTTAGGGCAAACAAATGACAGAGAGAAAGTAAAAGAACTTATGCTCACACCAGTTAATGATGAAATAACAGAAAAAGAACCATACAACGGATATTTAATTTATCAGGGAGGTGTACCGGAAGTTGAAGAATTCATACGAAAATACAGAAAATAAAAAAATTAACCATCGCATTTCAACCGGCATTCATTTTTATCAATATATACAAAGGTTGAAAAAGGAGTTGCAAAAAACTTTGCCCGGGAAAACGGCACAACATAAAATGGCGCCCTCGGAGAGAATAGAGCAAATGGTGAGCACTTTAAGTCAAAATGCGGCGGTTTTAATTTTATTGTACCCAAATCATTCTGAAATATTTACGACACTAATAAAACGGCCAGTCTATCAAGGGGTTCACAGTGGACAAATTAGCTTACCCGGTGGAAAATTTGAAAAAGACAAAGATGTTAATTTAGTAGAAACTGCATTTAGAGAGACACAGGAAGAAATTGGAGTGCCTAAAAATTCTATTTCCTTCGTCGGCAAGTTAACTCCCCTATATATACCGGTAAGTAATATCCACGTTCAGCCTGTAGTTGGTTGCTTAAATCAGAAACCTCAATTTACTGCAGATTCTCGTGAAGTTGATAAAATCTATAAAATCAATATACGGGAATTGTTAACACCTGAATGTATAGCTGAAGATGAAATAATAATATCCGATAAAAGAAAAGTAACAGCTCCTTATTATAAATTCAATCATCTTCAAATATGGGGTGCAACGGCTATGATATTATCTGAATATTTTGAAATTCATCATAAGATTATTATGAATCCTCATCAATAATATTTTTGTAGTGCTCGTATCTATCAAGAATTTGCCTGACATAATTATATGTTTCATTCCCCCTTGCGTACCCATAATAAACTACTTCATCATTGTAATATTCCGGGTCAGACTTCTTCAAAATATATTCTTCTACATTATTATTCCATTTGTTGGGATTATCTCCATATTTTTCCGCTAATCTCCTGGCATCTAACACGTGTCCTAAACCAACATTATAAGCTGCCAACATAAATTTAATACGTTCCTCCTCATTCTTTATTCCCTTATTCTTCAATTGAGTATTCAGCCAGCTTAATAATCTTGTGCCACCTTTTATACTCTGTTCAGGAGAAAACTCATTCTTCACTCCAAATTGACTAACTACCGAAGGCATAAGTTGCATCAGCCCATAAGCACCGGCCCATGACCTGGCTTTAGGCTTAAACCGTGACTCCTGATAAGCTAAAGAGGCCAACAAACGCCAGTCCCAATCAATATTTTCACTATATTTTCTAAAAAGATCATCATAGGGTGAAATTTTTCCACTACTTATAGTATAATAATCACTTCTATGAATAAGGGCAGATTTTCGGTTTTTAAAATATTTATTATAAATAAGCGCATAATCAACTGAAGATTTAAAATCCTTAATCCAATTATTTAAAGATAACAATAAAGAATCGGCACCTTTTGGAACGCCCCATGCAAGACTTTGAGGAAAGCTAATTGCTGTCTGGACATCAATATTAGGATAATATGTCCGATTCACTTTGGCCAGATTTTCATCACATACTGTATAGTCAATTTCTCCCCGGGCAACAAGAGAAATTAATTGCTCTTCGGTATATTCCTCTTTTTCAATAATTTTGATTTCACCACCAATTTCCTCTGATAAATTTCTCAGGCGCTGCTCATAAGAAGAATTTGCCCGCACATATACAACTTTCCCGTTCAATTCCAATTGATTTCTTATAACATTTAAATCAATTTCTCTCTGAGACATGCTTCTCCATCCATCTGGCTTTCTCTGAACCAATACCTGGCGGGTTTGCCCATAAGGCTCAGTGAAATTAATAGTTTTCCGCCTACTTTCAGTAACAGTTAAATTATAAGCCAATATGTCACATTCACCTCTTTGGAGCAAATCAAAACTTTCCTGGAGATCTTTGTTAACCTTAATTTTCAATTCCACACCCAAATGTTTTGCATATTTTTTTAGAAGATCATATTGATATCCCATCGGCTTACCACGATAAATAAAATAATTTGTAGAGTTATAATCTGTCACCGCAACAACTTCACCAGCCTCTTTGATTTCTTTTAATCGTGTTGGTTTAGGCTTTGACTCTTCTTTACATGAATAAAAAATCACAAGAAAGAAAAGAGATAAAAGAAATGAAAAAATACGTATGATATGTCTTTTTGTGAGTTTAATCAAAATATGTAGATTTTTTACAATATTTGTTAAGTGTTAATTATTCTTTTTTTCAATTCTAAAGATATAAAAAAATCAATCATAAAATGTCCATAAAATACCAACTTTCAACATAATATCTGATATTGGATAATCCGGGGCACTATAATATGGATTTTGGTGTAAAAAACTATTTGCATGAAAAGCTTTGAAATAAAAACTTGTTCTTTTCAGTTTAAAATTAGCAAAGACATTAACCAACGGCCTATCACCAATTAATTCCTCATTTTGCTGAAAAAACAGATTATGAGCAGGCATGTAGGCATTTGCTTTATATCCGGAGAAATAATAATACCCAATTCCTAATTGAGCATCCAATGCACCACCGGTAACTTTAAAATTAAAGCGATGACGTAAAGCCAAAGACTGATGGATACGAAAACTGGGCAACCGTAGTAAATCCTTATTTTCAGAAAACTGGTATTGAATATCGTTTTTCAGATGAAATTTCCAAAAATGGAAATCCTTTTCCAGTGATACGGAAAAATAATTGAACCATGATTTATACTGGCTTGGAGTTGCAGATGTATCCATATAAATATGATTCTTTAACATCTTAGGTTGAACATTTAGTTTTAAATCCAATCGTTCATTCTTATACTCAAGATCAAGTGATAATTCATTTTTTTTATCAAACGAATTATTCCATCTAAAATAATTTGAATTGTAATGACGGAGAAAATAATGAGGTTCTTTAAGGATATATCTGCCTCGTGCGACAATATGAGCATTTGTGAAATCTTTACGAAGATCAACATTTAAATCAATATCTCCCTTATGATAACCGAAAAACCAAGAATCTAATGAACCATTAAAATAAAAATTATCCTTCCATTCCAACTGGATACTACTATTAAAGCGCAAATTCTGATAATTCTCATCAGAAATATCATACTTATTGATTACTGTATCGCCCATATCAAAGGGATGTATGTAAGAATAGATGGTATAATTATGTTCTAATCCCACATTTATGTCAATATGGTCACTCTTAAAAAACAAAGAAATTCGATTACTTAAAACTCTTTGAGCGGCTTTATCTTTAGTGTTACTTGAGTCAATATAAACAGGGAATGGCTTATAAAAATCTGACGAGACCTCGCTATCAACATATTTATGGTCATAAATACGATACGAAAAATCATGAAGTACCCCAAAACCATGTCTAATGAAGCCAAAATTCATATTTTGATCCTTGACCTCTTTACCGGAAGACTCTATTTTAGAAGAACCAGCCACATTAGCAGAATCTGCTTCTGGAATAGAGGTTGAGTCGCTTCCTGATTGAGAAGTTTTATTTAGTGTAGAATCATTAAGTTGAGAGCTACTCCCTGACTTCTTTTGTTTTCGTAAAAAAAATCTTTGCTGCAGATTAATTTCTTTAGATTTAACCGTAGTTGTAGCATCATCAAGGTAACCAGCAGTCTGAATTTCTTTAACGTCTTCGATCCCTCCAATATGATTATGCACAGACTTATTGGTAATAAAATTTGCAAATAATTGATAAGTAGTATCCTCATAACTAGAAAAAATTACAATATTATGAGATTTAAGCGAAGTTTCTCTCTCATAGAATTTCTGAGATGAAATAATATTAGCATCAATTCCAAAATTCAGGTGCTTATTGACATTTTGCGTATGTAAAATTTTCAACTTAGATTCTGCGTCATTATTCATTTCGGTATCAAAGCTAAAATATGTAAAGGGTTTGTTAGTTCGGTAATATTTAGTTGAGTGAGAATTTATAAAATAATTGGATAAATGTCTGTCAAAGAGAAATTCGAATCCGGAACGCTCAGTAAAATCATTAGGGAGTAATGGAGTTCCATAACTACTAAGATAAATATTACCCAAATTCGGATTAAATAAATGTCTGTTGTAATAACTGGTATCAATTACAACACGGCTGGTGTCATAATTTTCACCAATCTGCCAGGATACTACCTTTTTTTTAGCAACGCTATCAGGTGTTTCTTTAGCTATTTCCTTCTTACCATCCAGTTGGCTATAACCTATATGCACTGAAGGAACAAGAATTATAATAAAGAAAATAAATTTTCGAATCATAGAGTGTAAAAATAAAAAAAATCCCGAACCAAAAAATTGATTCGGGATTAAAAGTCGGCGA
>CAYFRV010000030.1:0-18330 GCA_964345495.1 uncultured Bacteroidales bacterium
CAACTATTTGAAATTAACCAAATTTAACAGTCCTGTTTCTTTACATTGACAATGAATTACTATATTTGTAGAACATAAATATTCCTAATATAATGAAAGAAAGAGTTTTCAAATACCTGCTGTTCTTATTTATATCTGTTTATTCTGTCGGTTGTATAGAGGAAAGCAAACCACCAGCAAACAAAGTGATAAAAGGTAGCAATGAAGTGCTTAATATTCCATTAAAAAAACGCTGGAAAGAATACCATGAGGGAAATAAGGTACGTAACCCATCATTTGAAAACGGACGGGTGTTAAATAAAAATTTCCAAACATTTGAAATTAGCAGATGGAATAAGGAAGGCGAAAACATAGTTTGGGTAAATACAAAAAACACCGAATTCAAAAATATTGACGTATCCTCCGGCAATCGTTCTGTGAAAATTCATAATAATGATAGCGATGAAACCGGGGAAGATGAAACCGGAATATTGAGTGATTATATAAAAGTTATTAATGGAAATTACAATTTGTCCTTCGATCTAAAAATGAGAAATATCCATCCTTACAATTCCCGCTTTGGTTCAAAATTACTTGATGCTGTAAATATCCGGGTTTTATATTATGATAAAAATAAAATTCAGTTAAATGGAAAAAAATACAATCCCGTAAATAAGAAATTTATAGACCATGAATTTAAGGCCTTGCCATTTACAAATTTTTGGATGATAGATTCGTTAGACTGGAGCAGATCAAATGGAATAACCTGCAAATTTCCCTTTCCCGATGGCGATATTCCTGAAGAAACAAAATATGTAAGGCTCTTTTTCGGATTAAAAGGCTCCGGAACAATGTGGGTTGATAACGTGAATTTACAATATACAGAACACAATTTCACCACAAAGGAATTCTTAGAACCCTACAAGGATAGTGTCTTTACAAAAGCCGATCTTATTGTACCTGCCCCAAAACATGTCGGGTCAGGAGAGAAGCTGTCTCTGTTTGATTTTGAAGAAAAAAACGTTCAGCCGGTAATATTGATTCCCGAAAATGCAGGAAAACTCACAATTAAGGCAGCTCATTTTTTAAAGCAAAATATTCTGAATGTTTCAGATAGCTTGGTTTCAAATAAGAAAATCAATGTTCCTGTTATAAGTGATGACAATAAAACCGCGAAGAGAAATGCAAGCATTGTTTTTTCAATAGGAAACACTTTGCTATATCGTTCCCATGACACAAAAGCGATGGAAGATTCTATAAAGGGCAAAAAGGAAGGCTACATTATTACAAAAGCGGGAGAGGAAAAATCTATCATCTGTTTAAAAGGCACATCAGACCTGGCAAATTTTTATGCTGCACAAACCGTAAGTCAGCTTATCAACAAAGAAAAAGGAGAATATCAGCATGCAGAAATAATTGATTATCCCGATTTTGAAAATAGGGCAGTGGTCAGCGAAATTAGCGGCAATGATTTATCAGAAAAAAGTGATCTGCTTGCTCAATATAGGTTTACCCATTTTTATTCAAAGTTGGCAAATGGTAAAGACTCTTCTCAAATTCTGAGTTCGCTGGAGAAACTTAGCACAGCCGGGGAAAAAATAAGTTTTTTTAAACCGGGAATTGCTTTGAATCCTTACAAAATATTCCACCACGAGGATAAATATCAGAAATACGCACAAATACCCAATTTGGAGACTGTTCTTGGTTTGCTTAAAAATGCCGGAAATAAGGGAATCAATGATTTTATAATTCGGATTGATGATACCTTTTCCCCACAAAATCCTTCTTCATGTGTTTTTGATTTCAACTCAAATGAAAATCACCTGAAATACAGAAGCTTATTAGATGTTCATAAAGAAATGATGAATGAAATGGCAGATAAGTTACCTGAAAATGCCGATATAAAATTAATGCCATTGTGGAGCAATTCAGAATGTATTAGAAAGAGTCAGGGAAAAGGAGAATTGTATTTAAAAGAATTGTATAGAAAAATTCCGGATAAAATTGATTATTTGTGGACAGGTTCATCAGAAATCTCTTCAATTATAGATGAAGTGGAGGTTATGCATGTAAAAAGCATTATTAATAAGTATCCTGTTTTTTTTAGTAAAGATATTAATCCCTTTTCTTCTGAAAACAAACTTTTTACAGAAAACTACCCCGGGAAACTGAGAACAACCAGTATTTTTCAGCCTTTTGTTCTGAATACACCCGATAAATTTGAGCGTCTCAGTGCCGGAAAATCCTTTATTGCAGAAATGAACCTTCAAAACACATTAGATCATATTAAATTAGCATCCTATGCTGATTATTTGTGGAACGGAAAAGATTACGAGTCAAATCGTTCACTATTGAAGGTATTGATTTCAAATTACGGGAAAGAAAGTGCATTTGCTTTACTTGAATTTAATGATGTGTACAAAGGATTAGAGGAAATGATAATTAAAATGAACAAACTGGACACTGATAGAAAATATCAACGTTCGGCGGAAAATTTTATGAATAAAATGGATAAACAAATGGAACGTTTGAAAAAACTGCTGCAAGGAAAAACAATTCTGGAAGATATTCAACAATTAGATAAACAAATAAAAAATCGATATAAAGAAATAACAGGTTAATCAACATTTTTTTGTTGATAAAAGATTTGATAAGATATTTACTACTTTTCAAAGTTTTTATAGCTTTACACCGATTTTATTAAATATATAGTATGAAAGAAGAAAACAGTTATAACGAATTTGAAAACGAAGCAGATGATCTCATTTCCAGGTATGAAGAAATGGTTGAGGAGGGGAAAAATTATTATTTTGATGTCGAGGATCTGGAATTTATTCTGGACTTTTATATAGATATGAATCAAATGGGGAAAGCGAAACAAGCTGTTCGTTATGCTTTCAACCTTCATCCACAGGCCCTGACACTTCAGATAAAAAAGGCAAAAATTCTTTTGAAAAATAATAACCCGAAACGAGCAATTTCAATTCTGGATAATGTTCAGGAAATAGAATTAGCTAATACTGAACTTTATCAGATTAAAGGACATGCTTTTATCTTACTCAATAATGTTGAAGCTGCAAAGGAACAATATAATCAGGCGATGCAACTCATTCATGATAAAGAGGAATTAGTTGACATGCTGTACAGTATTTCTCAAACACTTCAATTTCAGGGACTGTATGAGCTTGCAATTCAATATCTGAAACAAGCATACAAAATGGTTGATGATTATCTTTTTATTCTATATGACCTGGCATATTGTAATGAAAAAATCGAACAGACACAACAAAGTCTTTTTTATTATGAAAAATACCTGGAGAAGGATCCATTTTCAGATCATGTATGGTTTACAGTAGGACGGTTGTATGAGGAAGAAGGGAATATTGAAAAAGCTCTGGAAGCTTATGATTTTGTGCATGCAATTAATCCAAAATTTTCTGAAGTATTATTAGAGATAGCAAGAATTTACGAAGATACCTTTCAATATAAAAAAGCCATCGATTACTATTCAAGTTATCTTGAATCAGACCCGGAAAATTGCGATGTACACTATTATATCGGGAATTGTTACAATATGTTGGATGAATGGGATTATTCCCTTGAGCATTTTCATAAATCGCTCAATATAGAACCTTTTAATGCAAAAGTTTTCCATGGGATGGCTTCTGTCTTTTACAAAAAAAATCTTTTGGAGGATGCTTTGTTTTATTCTAAGCGTGCAACTTTGGTTGATGAAGATAATGCCAAATTTCAGCTGCTCTTTGGGAAAATTTCTTCCAGGTTAAAAAAGAAAGATAATGCATTAACAGCTTACAGGAAAACAGTAGATTTGAAACCGCAGTTGGTGTACTACTGGATTCAACTTTCAGACGAATTAATAAATCAAAATAAAATAGGTGAAGCCATTAATGCGCTTCAGGAGAGTCTGGAGCTTCATAGCAATAGCCCGGCTATTTTGTATAGATTATCGGCTTTACAATTTAAACAAGGCAACAAGGAGAAGTCATTAAAAAACTTCAAACGAGCTTTTGCAATTGACAGGAAAAATTATCACGATTTCTTTAAAATTTGCCCTGATGCAAAAAAGTCTCAAGCAATCAATAAGATACTCACTGACCAAACCATAAAAAAATAGGATTATGAATGTAAATTTGCCAAATCTTCCAAAACGAGAAACCAAAAATCGAACTTTTGGAATAACCATGGTAATGGATAAAGGGTTAAGTGTTAATCAGGTTGAAAATTTTATTGACTCCTGTGGCGACCTTGTGGATTTTGTCAAGTTAGGTTTTGGCACTGCCTTGGTAACCAATAAACTCGAAGAGAAGTTAAAACTATACAGAGAAGCTAATATTCAACCATATTTTGGCGGAACCCTATATGAAGCATATAAAGTAAGGGGATTATTCGATGAATTTAAAAAATTTCTGGATAAACATCAGATGGATACGGCTGAAGTATCCGATGGATCAATTGTTCTGGATCATGAAGAGAAATTGAAAGATATTAATACACTTGCCAATGGCCGGATGGTGCTATCGGAAGTAGGTTCAAAGAAAACGGATGTAATTATCTCCCCCGAGCAATGGGTCTCTATGATGAAAAGCGAACTGGAGGCTGGCAGTTATAAGGTGATTACAGAAGCTCGCGAAAGCGGAACAATTGGTATTTTCAACAAAGATGGATCTGCTAAGCGCGAATTGATCGATGATATTTCCCATCATGTTAAGATAGAAAATGTTTTATGGGAAGCTCCGCAAAAAGCTCAGCAAGTATGGTTCATTAAACATTTTGGAGCAAATGTCAATCTTGGAAATATTGCTCATTCTGAAGTTATTCCTTTAGAAACGATTCGTCTCGGACTAAGAGGTGATACCTTTTTTGATTTCCTGCCAAATGAAATTAAAGAAAAAAACGGGGTGAAATAGTCTAAACTACCAGGAAGTTCGCTTATATGGCCAAAAAAAGAGGATTTAAGGAATATTTACTTTTATTGTTAAAAGGAGCAGGGATGGGTGCTGCTGACATCGTACCGGGTGTTTCCGGCGGCACAATTGCTTTTATTACAGAAATTTACGAAGAACTCGTCAATTCAATAAAATCAATCAATTTAACATCCTTCAGGAAAATTTTTGCTGAAGGTATCAGCGAATTCTGGGGTTCCATTAACGGTAACTTTTTAATTTCTGTCTTTGCAGGCATTCTGATAAGTGTTTTCACTCTTGCAAACCTTCTTGAAACGCTATTACAGGATGAACCAATTCTGGTTGAGTCCTTTTTCTTTGGTTTAATTATTGCTTCAGCGGTTTATGTAGCAAAAAAAATAACAAACTGGAATTGGCAGAAGGTTTTGGCCATTATTGCCGGTATTATTGTGGCATATTTTATAACAAGTTTAACTCCGGCACAAACATCTGAAGCTTATTGGTTTGTGTTTATATCTGGGGCGCTTGCCATTTGTGCTATGATTCTACCTGGCATCTCCGGAGCTTTCATTTTGCTTATACTTGGGAAGTATCAATTTATTCTTGGCGCTGTTAATGACCTAAACCTTGCTGTTATAGCTATTTTTGCTGTCGGAGCTTTAGTCGGGCTAATTAGTTTTTCGAATGTTTTATCATGGTTTTTAAGAAAATTTCATGATATTACAATTGCAGTACTTTCCGGGTTTATGATTGGTTCGCTTTATAAAATATGGCCATGGAAACGCACCGTATCCACATTCAAAGATAGCCACGGCGAACTACAGCCACTTCTTGAAAAGAATATTTTACCCGGCCAGTTTGAATGTGCAACAAGCCAAAGCGCACAATTATTTCCGGCTATTCTAGCAGCTGCTGCCGGAATATTATTAATTCTGATCATTGCAAAAATCACAAAATCAAAAACATAATTATGAGGACCTTTGGATTAATCGGGTTTCCTCTTAAACATTCTTTTTCTCCGGAATACTTTTCGGAAAAATTTAAACGGGAAAATATTCATGCTGAATATAAACTTTTTCCTATCCAAAATATTTGCGAATTGCCCTCTCTTATAACAAAACTTCCAACTCTTGAAGGTTTAAACGTAACTATTCCTTACAAAGAAGAGGTTATTGATTATCTGGACGATATCAGGGAAGATGCCAAGTATATCAGAGCGGTAAATACCATAATTATAAAACGAAACAATAATATTGTAAGCCTCACCGGTTATAACACTGATACAGAAGGTTTTGAAAAGTCGCTACAAAAACGGTTGAATCGTTCTATGAACAGCGCCCTGATCTTAGGAAGCGGGGGAACATCAAAAACAGCATCATGGGTGCTTAAGAAATATAATATCGAAACTACTTTTGTAACGCGGCACAGGCTAAATAAAAATAACTGTATTACATACGATGAAGTGACCGGAGCAATTATCAGAAATCATCAGATAATCGTAAATACAACTCCACTGGGAATGTATCCGGAAATTGATAACTATCCTTCAATTCCTTATTCTGAAATCACCAGCAAACATTTACTTTTTGATGTTATTTACAATCCTTCATTAACTAAATTTTTAAAATTTGGTGAGGAAGCCGGGGCAGAAATCGTTAATGGATTCGAAATGCTTAAATATCAGGCAGAAGCGTCTTGGCGTCTTTGGAATAACTCCTGAACAGATATTTTTGGTTTATATTTTTTAAAACACACATTCACCTGATATAATTCATTGTTTATGTTCTTCAAAATAGACAATTTTGATTAACTTTACGAAAATATTGTATAACACATAAATACCTGATTAACAATGGATTTAATACAACAAATAAAAGACAGCGCAAAAAAATTAGGCAAAAGGATCGTATTACCGGAATCCACAGAAGAACGAACTCTTCAGGCTGCTGATAAGCTAATTAAAGAGGGTATTGCAGAAATCATATTATTAGACAACCCCGACAAAATAAACAGCAAAGCTAAAGAGCTTAATCTCACCAATATTGACCAGGCTACAATTATTGATCCTGCAGATCATGAGAAAAGGCAGACTTATATTGACCTGCTTTTGGAATTACGAAAGCACAAAGGTCTTACACAGGAAGAAGCATCAAAGTTAGTTGAAGACCCACTTTACCTTTCAACTCTGATGATAAAGAACGGAGATGCTGATGGTGAAGTTGCAGGAGCCGAAAATGCAACCGGAGATGTTTTGCGCCCGGCATTTCAGATTGTAAAAACAAAGCCCGGGATTAGTGTTGTATCCGGAGCATTTATTATGACATTAAAGGACAAAACTTATGGAGAAAACGGACAGTTAATTTTTGCTGACTGTGCAGTTCATCCTAATCCTACAGAAGAAGAACTCGCAGAAATCGCCGTTGCTACTGCTGATACCACAAAAGCGATTGCCGGATTTGAGCCAAAGGTTGCCATGCTGAGCTTTTCAACAAAAGGTAGTGCAAAACATGAAATGGTTGATAAAGTGGTGAATGCAACAAAGATTGCTAAGGAAAAAAGACCAGACTTGAAAATAGACGGTGAAATGCAGGCAGATGCAGCGATTGTTGAAGCAATTGGAAAGAAAAAAGCACCGGACAGCGAAATCGCAGGAAATGCTAATGTACTGGTATTCCCAACACTTGAAACAGGAAATATTGCCTATAAACTTGTGCAGCGATTAGCAGGTGCAGAAGCAACAGGTCCGGTACTACAAGGAATGGCTGCTCCAATAAATGATTTATCAAGAGGTTGTAGTGTGGAAGATATTGTTAACCTGGTTGCTATTACGGCAAATCAGGCAGGAAATGAAAAGTAATAAATAGAAATATAAAAACAAACAATAATTATGAAAGTTTTAGTACTCAATTGCGGCAGCTCCTCTATAAAGTTCCAGTTAATGAATATGGACAATTCCGAAGTTCTTGTGAAAGGAATTGTAGAAAAAATAGGACTAGAATCAGCTTTCTTAAAGTTGGAATCTAATGGGGATAAGCAGAAAATAGACATGGACGTTCCCGGTCATACTGAAGGTATCGAAAAGATACTTGATATTTTGGTAAGTAAAGAACATGGTGTTTTGAAAAGCCACAATGAAATTGACGCGGTAGGACACAGGGTGGCCCATGGTGGAGAAAAATTCAGTCAAAGTGCTTTGATAACAGACGAAGTGATTCATGAAATTGAAGGAGTTAGTGATTTGGCTCCTCTTCATAACCCTAATAATTTAAAAGGAATCCGGGCAATTCAGAAATTACTTCCGGATGCCCCACAAGTAGCAGTCTTTGATACTGCATTTCACCAAACTATGCCGGATCACGCCTACATGTACGGCTTACCTTATGATATGTACAAAAAGTACGGTGTCAGAAGATATGGATTTCACGGAACAAGTCATCGATTTGTGGCTGAAAAAGCCTGTGAAAAACTAAATGTAGACATAAATAAACAACGTATTATTACATGCCATTTAGGAAACGGTGCTTCTATTGCAGCTATCAAAAACGGAAAGTCCGTTGATACTTCGATGGGTTTAACACCTGTTGAAGGATTAATAATGGGAACAAGATCCGGAGATCTCGACCTTGGAGCTTTTATGTTTATTATGGAAAAAGAAAACATGTCACTGGAACAAGCTAATACCATGATTAATAAACAGAGCGGGATGTGCGGGATAACTGGTGTTTCTTCTGACATGAGAGAAATACGTGAAGAGGCTGCAAAAGGAAATGAAAGAGCTAAATTAGGCCTTCGGATGTATGAATATCGTGTAAAGAAATATATTGGTTCTTATACCGCAGCTATGGACGGAATTGACATTATTGTATTTACCGGGGGAATAGGTGAAAATGATTGGGAAACCCGTCAAGGTACTTTAGAAGGACTGGATTATCTCGGAGTTGAATTTGATGCTGAAAAGAATGAAGGAGTTAAAGGAGAAGAAAAAGTTATTACTAAAGATAATTCAAAGGTTGTCTCAATGATTGTTCCAACTAACGAAGAACTTGTTATTGCAAGAGATACTGCTGAAATTGTTTCAGCAAAGAAATAGAATAACTAAACTAAAGGAGATCCAATGGAGTTAAAAAAATTAAACGATTTAATTAATATTGCCAAAGGAAAAAGTTCCAAAAGATTAGCTGTTGCTGCTGCTGCTGATAAGGCAGTTTTGCGGGCAGTGAAAAATACTTATGAAGAAAATATCATTACTCCCGTTTTAGTTGGAAATAAATCAGAAATCATTTCTATAGCCAGGGAAATAGAGTTTAATATTGAAGAAATAGATATTTATGATGAACCTGATCCGGCAAAAGCATCAATAAAAGCAGTCTCCTTAATAAAAAACGGGAAAGCAGAGATACTGATGAAAGGACATGTCAGTACAGCACCATTATTAAAAGCTGTGTTAGATAAAGAAAACGGACTGCGGAAAGGGAATACGCTAAGTCATTTTGCCCTTATTGAATCGCCTTATTATCACAAATTAATCGGAGTTACTGATGCGGCTATGAATATAGCACCGGATTTTCAGGAGAAAATTGATATAATTAATAACGCAGTTGAAGTATATCATGGACTTGGTGAAGAAAAACCTAAGGTTGGAATTATTGGTCCGCTAGAAGTAGTTAATCCGAAGATAGAGTCTACTTCCCACGCAGCTATGATTTCAAAAATGAGTGATCGTGGGCAGATAAAAGGCTGTGTTGTAGATGGTCCTTTTGCTTTTGATAACGCAATCTCAAAAGAAGCTGCTCAACATAAAGGTATTACTGGCGAAGTAGCTGGCGAAGCTGATATTCTTGTTGCACCGGAACTGAATAGTGGAAATATCCTGTACAAGTCGCTGGTATTCATGGGTGGAGCTATTTCTGCTGCAGTAATCATGGGTGCGGCTGTTCCTGTAGTATTAACTTCAAGGGCAGACACCGAGAAAAGTAAGATGATGTCTATCTCATTAGCTGCAGCTATGTAAATTGTAATCAATAAAAACTTATTTTATGGAAGAGTATAAAATTTTAGCAATTAATCCCGGTTCAACTTCAACGAAAATTGCAGTTTATCGTAATGCAAAATCTATATTTTTAAAAAACATCAAACACAGTAATGAGAATCTTAAAGATTTTGAAAGGATAGTTGATCAGTTTCATTTTCGTAAAGATGTCATTTTAAATGAATTAAAAGAGGCTGACATTAATATTGAACATATTTCTGCCGTTGTTGGCAGAGGCGGGCTGGTTAAGCCCATAGAATCCGGAGTTTATGAGGTAAACGAAGCAATGAAAAATGACTTGAAAGATAGTCCACTGGGTGAACATGCCAGCAACCTGGGCGGATTAATTGCCTCAGATATTGCTGCTTCTTTGCAAAACGCGAGAGCATTTATTGCCGATCCTGTAGTTGTTGATGAAATGGAAGATGTAGCAAGAATTGCCGGTCATCCGGAATTTAAACGGCATTCAATTTTTCACGCTCTGAATCAGAAAGCGATAGCCCGGACACATGCAGAGTCGATTGATAAAAATTATGAAGACTTAAATTTAATTGTTGCACATCTTGGCGGTGGTATTTCTGTTGGTGCTCATAAGAAAGGGAAAGTTATTGATGTAAACAACGCACTTGATGGTGATGGACCATTTTCCCCCGAACGGAGTGGAACTCTCCCTGTTGGGCAGCTCGCAAAATTGTGTTTTAGCGGAAAATATACGCTCGATGATATTAAAAAGATGATTAAAGGTAATGGTGGTTTAGTCGCTTACCTTGGAACAAATGATGCGTATGAAGTTGAAATGATGGTACGGGATGGAAATCAAAAGGCTAAATTGATACAGGATGCGCTTTCTTACCAGGTTGCAAAAGAAATAGGTGCGCTCAGTGTTGTGCTTAAAGGCAAAATAGATGGCATTCTTCTAACTGGAGGAATGGCACATAATCCAATGGTTGTTGATTATGTCAGAGAAAGAGTGGGCTTTTTAGCTAATGTATCAGCATATCCCGGTGAAGATGAAATGAAAGCTTTGGCTATTAATGGATTAAGAGTTCTTAAGGGTGAAGAGCAGCCAAAAGTTTATAAATAAATTTTGATTTGAATACCAATTCATAAAGAGAAATTTCTGCAAAGGAATTTCTCTTTTTTTATTTCAGAAATCTAGCATTTGTAATCTGCAGTTTTTAGAAAGTTTTGTTTTGTTATTTGTGACAATTATATTTGCTGTATCACGTTTGATAAAATATTAAGTTTAATTTAACAAAAGCGTAATGAAAAGACATGTCTTAATACTTTTATGCGTTTTATTTTTTCTGGGACCGATGGCGCATGCCCAGGATGATGATAAAAAAGAAGAAGATGAAGAGAAAGGTAAGTTTACAGAAAATCTGTTTTTTGGAGGATCATTGTGGGCCAGTTTTGGTACAATTACACGAGTTGAAGTTTCTCCGGTAGTCGGCTACCATCTAAGCCCTCGTTTTGATATAGGAATTGGTGGAAAATATTTATATTATAAAAGCGGGTCATGGAGTTATCCCGGAAGCGAAAATATTAGTTTCTCAGCGAATATTTATGGAGGAAAGGCATTTGGCAGGATAGTCCTCATTAAAAATCTTAATGACATTTTACCATTCACGCTTCATGGAAGGCTAACCTCACATCTGGAATACGAAGCGCTTAATATGCCTTCTGATTTTGATCCACAAACACATAGTTCTCGCTTTTGGTCTCATTATTATTGGGTAGGAGGAGGCCTTCAGCAAAAAATTGGCAAAAAGGCTTATTTTAATATTTTCATCCTTTACAATCTGAATGAAAAATCAACCTATCAATTATATGATAATCCAACCATTCGTATTGGTATTAATTTTTAATCTTAATCAGAAGCATATTTCCATTTATATAAAATATTAGTTCGTTTCAGGGTTGAGCGAAGAATTAAAATAGAAATCAACCCTGCTAGAAAATCTGCTATTGGAAATGAAATCCAGATTCCATCCAGCCCCAGATTAAATAATCGTGGGATTATAAAAATAAGAGGTGTAATTAACAATACCCATCGCAGAATTGCCAATATAAATGCCGGTTGTGATTTCCCCATTGCTTGATGGATTCCCATAGCATTGATTGAAATTCCCATTAACCACATCATAGAAATAATAATTCTCATTGCAGGAACTCCATACTCAATAATCTCTTTATCTTTAGTGAATAAAGAAAATATATCCTTTGCAAATATCTCAAAAGCGACAATAGATAATAACCCGTAAATCAGAGAATAGGAGAAACCTAATTTTATGGTTTTTAAAATTCGGGTATATTTTTCGGCACCGTAATTGTAACCAACAATTGGTTGCATTCCCTGATTAAAACCAAAAAGAGGCATCCCAAGAAATAAGGTAACTTTGTAGATAATACCAAAGATAGCTATAGCCATATCTCCGCCATAAAAACCAAGACTGTGATTTAATGCTACATTTGCAAAACTACTTGATGAACGCATTCCAAATCCGGACAATCCAACCTTAACGGTCGGTTTCAAAACATCTTTGTTTAAACGGAAATATTTAAGATTAAATTTAATGATCGTCTTTGGACCAGTAAAATAGATGATCAAATATATGAAAGTTGCAAGTTTCCCGAGAATTGTCGCAAGACCGGCCCCGGTAATCCCCATATTCATAGGAAAAATAAATAGGTAATCTAAAATTACATTTAACAAAAGACCAATCAGCATACTATTCATAGCATCTTTGGCTCTGCCTTCGGCCCGAAGGTAGTTGCTGGTGCTCACACAAAAAGGAAACCAGAGCATACCTATAAAAATCATTTTTGCAAAATCATGCGCATAAGGTAAAATGCCGGGAGTGGCACCGAAGATTTTTAGAATTGAATCTGTAAACAGGAGTCCGATAACAGAGAAAAACAAGCCAACCATAAAAGATAGCAGAAAACCGTTCCCGGTAATTTCATTTATTTTCTCTTCTTTTCCTGCGCCTAAAGTCCGGGATAAAAGGGTTGCAGTCCCAATCCCAATCAAATGCGCAAATGAGGAAACTATAGCCATTATCGGAAGAACTATTGCTACAGCACCAATGGCAATTGCATCAATTCCCCTGCCAACAAAAATGGTATCAACAATATTGTAAATTGCATTCGCAAACATAGCAATCATTGATGGTAATGAAAGTTTTACCAGGAGATTGCTAATATTTTTATATCCTAATTCCTTGTGCTTTTTTGTCATGTATTATCAATTGTTTCCCAATGGCAAACATAAATCATTACAATAGCGCATACAAAAGCGTAAATTCAATTTAAAGTATAAATACTTTTCTGAAATTTACAATAAAAGGGTGGTGAGTAATAAGATTTTTTTATTTGAGCCGATGAAGGGATTCGAACCCTTGACCTGCTAATTACGAGTCAGCTACTCTGACCAACTGAGCTACATCGGCCAAAAAAAATTATTTTTTTAATTCCTTTTTGAGGGAAGCCATCCGAATTGCTGCAACTGCAGCTTCATCACCTTTATTTCCATGTTTCCCTCCGGCACGGTCTAAAGCTTGTTGCAAGTTATCTGTTGTGAGAACTCCGAATATAAAAGGTTTTTGGTATCGGATATTTAAATTGGTAATGCCTTGAGTAACACTATCGCATACATAGTCAAAGTGTTTTGTTTCTCCCTGAATCACACATCCAAGGCAAATGATGGCATCTAACTCCAGGTGTTCTTGTAATAGTTGAGCTCCAAGTGTGAGCTCTATGCTCCCTGGAACCCTCTTAATAATAATGTCTTCCTCATTAACCTCGTGCTTTTTTAATGTGTTATAAGCACCTTCAGATAATGCATCGGTGATTTGATTATTGAAATCAGCAACAACAATACCGATTTTTAAACCTTTTCCACTGGGTGTTTCTGTATGACTAAAATCAGAAAGATTTTTTAAGTTAGATGCCATAACTGATTATTTCGAAGCACTAATTACTTTTAACCTGGCAACATTCCTGTCTACTTCTTCACTTTGAGGGGATTCAGGATATTTGCGTTTTATCTCTTTATAAAGTTCAATAGCTTTATCATATTCCCCTTTTTCTTCGTAGACGAAAGCCGTCTTTTTCATAAAATAAGGGGTAGAGAACTGATTGTCATTCACATCTTTTGCTTTTTCGTAATAATCCAGGGCCTCATCCATATTTCCTTTTTCCATATAAGCATCACCTAAAGCTCCATATTTTTGAGGTTCAATAATCTTATCATCGACCTTAAAATCTTTTAAGTGTTCAATTGCATTGTCATATTGACCAAGTTTCAAATAAGAAATACCGGAATAATATTCTGCAAGATTAGCAGATTTGGTCATGCCATATTCATCTATGATATCCAGAAAACCAAGATAATTTCCATCTCCGTTTAATGCAAGATTGAAAGAGTCCTGAGCAAAATATTGTTCGGCTCTGAACATTTGACCTTTTGCTTCATTTTCCATAGGAGCCATATAGTATCGTTGGAATAATAAATAACCACCTACAATAATAATGATAGCAAAGACAACTGAGGTTAATGTTTTTTGGTTATTTTCAATAAACTGTTCCGTTCGCGACAGAGCACTTTCAACTGATTCAAGCTGTTCTGGTGCAGATTCGTTTTTCTTTTTGCTCATTTTCTTATATTTTTTTATCTATTTTTGATTTTGAAGTGCAAAAGTAATTTTTTTGTACTTTAATTAGAAAAAATAGGATTAAAAATTTCAACCTATTATTCATCTTGATGACGCAAAAATAAAGAAAATGTTTGTAAAAACCTTATCAATTAATAATTATAAAAACTACGACGAGATTAATCTTAACTTTTCTCCGAAAATAAATTGTTTTGTAGGTCAGAACGGAGTTGGAAAAACAAATTTAATCGATTCGATCTACTACCTTTCAATGTGTAAAAGCTTCTTAAATCCTGTTGACAATCAAAACATTAAACATGGAGAAGAATTTGCAGTTTTGCAGGGGGAATTTTTAAAAAATGAAAAGGAAGAAAAAATATACTGCAGTATTCATAAACAAAAGAAGAAAAAAGTAAAGCGGAACAAAAAAGATTATAGAAAGCTATCGGAACATATTGGTTTTTTACCTGTAGTAATGATTTCACCTATAGATGCGAACCTGATTTCCGGAGGAAGCGAAGAAAAACGCAAATACATGGATAGGGTCATTTCACAATATGATAAAGATTATCTGAATACACTGATCAAATACAACAGGGCACTAAACCAGAGAAATCAATTGTTAAAATCCTTTGCCGAACATAATACATTTGACCCCGAATCATTGGAATTATGGGACGATCAGTTAATTCAGCTTGGAAGTGAGATTCACAAAAAGCGCGTGAAATTTGCAAAAGAACTCATACCAATTTTTCAATATTATTACGGCGTTATATCTGGTAACTTAGAAAAAGTGGGACTTGAATATAAATCACAACTTAATGAAACCGGTTTTCGAAAATTACTCACAGATGCCATTCAGAAAGACAGAGCAGTTCAATATTCAACCGCCGGGACACATAAAGACGATCTGGAATTTACAATTGAACAATTTCCATTGAAAAAGTCCGGTTCACAGGGGCAGCAAAAAACTTTCCTTGTAGCATTAAAATTGGCACAATTTGATTTTATAAAAAAGATAAAAGGATTCCGTCCAATTCTTTTATTGGATGATATTTTTGATAAATTTGACCATCAAAGAGTAGGGAAAATACTGAAAAATCTGGCAAAAGACCACTTCGGACAAATTTTTATAACTGATACCAGTGAAGACCGGCTAAAAAATTTACTAGATGAGTCCAATATTGACTATAAACTTTTTTATATTGAAAGAAGTGGAAATGTAATTGAAAAATAGGGCCATTTTAGCCATAAATCCTGTTATATAGTTTAATAATCATGAATAGTAAAAATTAAGAGCTAATTATGCGAAAAAATAACACGGAGAAGATAGGTAAAGTAATACAAGATTACATTGAAGCATTGGACGTTAAAGGAAAATTAAAAGAAGTACGATTGATCCGTTCATGGGAAGAAATCGTTGGTAAAACAATAGCAAAAAAAACAGATAATATTTATATCAAAGATGGAAAACTTTTTGTAGAAATGAACTCTTCCGTTGCGCGAAATGAGTTGTCAATATTGAAATCATCCTTGATAAACCGTCTCAATGAAAAGGCAGGAGATACGATAATTTCTGATATAATTATAAGATAAATTATTACGAATTGCTACAATTCATATTCTGAAAAGAAAAACTGAATTTCTTTTTTTGCATTTTCTCTGGAATCAGAGCCATGAATTGAGTTTTGCTGTTTATTTAACCCGAATTTTTGTCTGATTGTTCCCGCTGAGGCCTTTTCAGGGTCTGTATTACCCATCAATTGACGTAAATTTTCAACTGCGTTCTCTTTCTCCAGAACAATAGCCATAACATGACCGGATGTCATAAAGTCAATTAGGTCTGAAAAAAAAGATTTTTCATTATGTGCCGCGTAAAACTTTTCGGCTTGTGCTTTGTTCAACTGAATTGTTTTTACCGCTTTGATCTTAAAGCCGGCCTTGTATATTTCTTGTAGAATGGGAACTTCCAGGTTCTCCTGAACGGCACGTGGTTTGATAAGTGTAAAAGTTCTTTCCATAAAATAAAGTTTTAATAAAATTAATAGATATTTTAAAAAGAAAAGCACTTATAGCATAATTTTTTTGAATTATTATAAATTTGAGTTTTTTAACCACAAACCCGGAAGTTGTGAAACACATTAAAGATAGTACAATACAACAAGTAGAAAAAGTTTTAAAAAATGTTAAGAAAATAGCTATCATCTCACATTTTAATCCGGATGGTGATGCTATTGGTTCATCTTTAGCTTTATATCATTATTTATCAGAAAAAGAATTTGATGTTTCAGTAGTCATTCCAAACCGCGCACCCAGGTTTTTACATTGGCTTCCAGGCTGTAGAAAAATTTATGTGTTTGATGAAGATATAGATTCAAGTAAAAGTTTACTTAATGATGCTGAACTAATTTTTTTCCTGGACTTTAATGTTATTAATAGAACCCAGGGAATGGAAGAGTTCATCAAGAACCTATCCACTCAAAAAATTCTTATTGATCATCACCCTGATCCCGAATACTTTGCTGATATTACTATTTCTTCTACCGAAGTTAGTTCTACTTCCGAACTTCTTTATGAATTCCTGACCTCCCTTAAAGCAGGCTCTGATATAAATAAAGACATTGCAGAATGTTTATACACCGGGATTATGACCGATACCGGATCTTTTAGTTACAATTCATCTTCACCGGATACCTATTATATTGTCTCTAAACTTATTGAGCAAGGCATTGATAAAGATAAAATATACTGGCAGGTTTATGATAATTATTCTGTTGACAGAATGAGACTTTTGGGTTATTGCTTAAACCAAAAGATGAAAGTTTTACCTGAATATGCTAGCGCCTATATTAGTATAACCAGGAATGAACTTGAGAAATACAATTATGAACCCGGGGATTCTGAAGGTTTTGTGAATTATCCGCTTTCAATCAAAGGCATTGTTTTTTCGGTTATATTTATCGAACACGAAGAACATATAAAAATATCGTTTCGTTCAAAAGGAGACTTTCATGCCAATCATTTTGCAATGAAGCATTTTAATGGAGGTGGGCATCGTAATGCTGCCGGTGGATATTCCGATAAAGCTCTTGACGAAACTCTTAACAAATTTGAAAAAGAATTACACCAGTATAAAGAAGATTTATTAAAAAGCCGAGTATAAGTGTTATGAAAAATAGAAAACTTTATCTGATTATTTTTGGTGCCATTTTGGTTATTTCAATAATTGGAGCAATAAATTATTTTTACCATGGAGGGAAAGATTATCCTATGGTTTTAGAAAAGAAACAAACCTCCGATAATAAATTGGATGACGTAAATAGATTCCTTGTAGAAAAAGACGACGAAAGAATACAAAGTTTTGTTGAGCGGCGGGGATGGAAAATGAAAAAAACAGGCAGTGGTTTGTGGTACCAAATTCTTTCGGATAAAACCGGCAGTAAAATTAATGACGGTGATAAAGTAAAAATAGATTATGAAATAAGATTATTAGATGGAACGCTTTGTTATACCTCTGATTCAACAGGTCTAAAAGAATTTGTTGTTGGCAGACAGGAAACAATGATGGGTTTGCAGGAAGGAATAAAGTTACTTACAGAGGGTGATAAGGCTCGTTTGATTATCCCACCTCATCTAGGTTATGGTTTGATCGGAGATGAAAAAAGAATCCCGGCACGTGCGATTTTAGTCTATACACTAAAGGTTGAGGACGTTAAGCGGAAATAATTTTATAGGTTAATTA
>CAYFRV010000031.1:0-18310 GCA_964345495.1 uncultured Bacteroidales bacterium
ACCCATGACCTCCACGCTGCCAGCGTGGCGCTCTAGCCAACTGAGCTAAGTCCCCTTCTTATTGTTCCACAAAAATAATATTTTTAAACTAACCTAAAAACTTATTTATCAATTTATGTAGATATTGAAAACAAAATTATTTTTGCTCTCACAATTAAATATATATTTGCAAGGTTTTATTAGCTAATTTACTATTGTTATGGAAGTATTTAGAACCAAGGCTGAACTTCAGGATAAAATAACTCAGTTAAAACAAAAAGAATATTCTGTTGGTTTTGTCCCAACCATGGGTGCATTGCATGAAGGGCATATTTCATTGGTGAGATGCTGCAATAAGGAAAATGATATTACCGTCGTAAGTATCTTTGTTAATCCGGCTCAGTTTAATGACAGAGAAGATTATGAAAAATACCCCAGGGATGTTCAAAAGGACATTGACTGGCTGGAAGAGTTTGATTGTGACATTGTATTTAATCCTTCTGAAACCGAAATGTATCCTGAGCCTGATAACAGAACTTTTGATTTTGGAGATCTGGATAAAATTCTTGAAGGTTATTATCGGCCCGGTCATTTCAATGGCGTAGCAAAAATAGTAAGCAAGTTGTTTGATTATGTTCGACCCCACAGGGCATATTTTGGAGAAAAAGATTTTCAGCAATTGGCTGTTATCAGACAATTAACCGAACAGGAAAACATGGAGATCGAGATTGTGGGATGCCCTATCGTCAGGGAAGAAGATGGTTTGGCAATGAGTTCAAGAAATAAACGTTTAAATAGTGATGAGAGAAAAAATGCTACTGAAATTTCAAGCGTTCTCTTTGAGTCAAAAGAAAAGAAAGATATGCTGAGCGTTGAGGAGATTAAAAACTGGGTTAAAGATCAATTAAACAAAAATGTCTATATAAACGTAGAATATTTTGATATTGTAAATGAAAAGGATTTAAAACCTGTCCAATCGTGGTCAGAGAGCAAAAACATCAGGGGTGTTATTGCAGCATTGGTAGGTAACATCAGGTTGATTGATAATATAAAATATGAATAGATTTTTTAAATTTGTGCCGAATAATTCATGTAACTTATGAATATAGAAGTTGTTAAGTCAAAAATACACAAGGTTACTGTAACCGATGCAAATCTTCAATATGTTGGGAGTATTACCATTGATGAGGATTTGATGGAGGCTTCCAACATTATTGAGAATGAAAAAGTACAGGTAGTGAACATAAATAACGGTGAGCGACTGGAAACGTACGTGATTAAAGGAGAAAGAGGCTCAGGAGAGGTTTGTCTCAATGGGCCGGCTGCGCGAAAGGTCGCTGTTGGTGACGTGGTGATCGTAATTGCTTATGGATCACTGGATTTTGAAGAGGCTAAATCCTTCGAACCGAATATAATTTTCCCCGATACTGCAACCAATAAACTTCTGTAAATTTTTTGAAAACTAAATTATTCAGATTCTTTCGCTTTTTGGCCTTTTTGGCTATCGGTCTTGGTCTTTTATATCTGGCAGTAAGGGATGTCAGCATGGAGGATTTAATTGCTAAACTAAAAATGGCTGATACATCCTGGATTGCAGTTGCTCTCTTTGCTGCTTTAATTGGCTATTTAAGCCGAGCTTACAGATGGAAGCTTCTTATTAAACCCTTAAATTATCATCCATCTTTTTGGAATACATTTTTTGCATTAATGATAGGGTATACAGCAAATTTTGCTTTCCCCAGAATTGGCGAAATTACAAGATGCGGAACCCTTAAGAAGTCTGATAAAATTCCAATGGACAGCTTACTGGGTACTGTTATTATAGAACGAGCCATTGATATGTTGGTGCTCCTTGTTGTTCTGGTTATTATATTTTTTGTAAAAATGGATTTTTTTGGCCAATTCCTTATTCAAAAGGTTTTTGTTCCGATCTTCAATAATATTAAAAATATGTTACAGGTTTCTGTTCTCAACTGGATAATTATCCTGGCTGTTATTATCGGGGCCGTTTTCATAATAAAGTATTTAAACCGTAGGTTTTCTCACAACCCGGTACTCAGGAAGCTGAAAAAAATATACTACGGAGTTGTATCCGGGTTGAAAACTATAGCAAAGATGCAGGACAGATGGATCTTTACTTTCCATACTCTGTTAATTTGGATAATGTATTTTCTGATGACCTATGTTCTGGTGTTTGCATTACCTAATACTTCAAGCTTGCAGCCAATTGATGGTTTATTCCTTCTTGTTATTGGCGGATTAGGAATGGCTGCGCCGGTTCAGGGGGGGATTGGTGCTTTTCATGTTATCATTACTGCCGGACTTTTATTGTATGATATTCCCAGAACAGATGCTGTTGCATATTCAGTAATTTCTCATGAATCTCAGGCAATTTTTGTAATTTTACTTGGTGCTATTTCATTCATAATGATTTTTATTCGAAACAGAAAAAATAAACTCCGGCAATTCAAAAATTTATAAATTATGAAACACATTGACCGAGTATTATCAAAAATTGTAAAAAAAGAAGATATTGAGTCTTTACTTACCTACTGGCGATTGAAAGATAATAAGGTTGTTTTCACTAACGGCTGCTTTGATCTGCTCCATAAAGGCCATATTGAGTATCTATCCTCTGCAGCGGATAATGGGGATGTGTTAGTTGTCGGATTGAATTCTGATAATTCTGTCCAACGTATTAAAGGAGATAAACGACCCATACAGGATGAAGCATCAAGAGCCATAACGCTTGCTTCATTGAAAATGGTTACGGTAGTGGTATTATTTGATGAAGATACACCTTATAATCTTATCAGTGAAGTTCAACCCGATGTGCTTGTGAAAGGAGCGGATTATAAAGAAGATGAGATTGTGGGAGCTGACATTGTAAAAGGCAGAGGAGGAGAAATCATTACAGTCAGCTTGACTGAAGGTTACTCTACCTCCGCTATCATAAACAAAATAAGAAGTTAGAGGAAGCTTCATGGCAAAAAAAGAAAAGACAACTTTTGTTTGTGAAAATTGTGGAGCAGAATCTCCAAAATGGATAGGTAAATGTCCTGCGTGTGGCGAGTGGAATACGTATAAAGAATTTAAAGTAGGTGCTGCAAAACGTTCTGTCAGTAGCAATGACAGAAGAACGGAAATTACTAAACTTACTGAAATATCTTTACAAAAAGAGAACAGAATACCTTGTGGTTATAGTGAGGTCGACCGCGTACTTGGTGGTGGGATGGTATATGGTTCATTAATTTTACTCGGTGGCGAACCGGGGATTGGAAAATCCACATTGGCACTGCAAATTGCCTTAAAGTCAGAGAATGTAAAAACGCTTTACGTTTCCGGAGAAGAAAGTTTGCGGCAGATAAAATTGCGGTCACAGCGATTGGGAGAAGAACATGAAAACATCTTTCTCCTAAATGAAACAGCACTTGAAGAAATCCTTAATCATTGTCAAACCTTTAAACCGGATGTTATCATTATAGATTCCATTCAGACGCTTTTCAGTGAAACTGTGGACTCCTCCCCCGGAAGTGTCACACAGGTCAGGGAGAGCGCAACCCGCCTGCTTAAGTTTGCCAAAGAAACTTCCATTCCCATTTTCATTATCGGGCATATTAATAAAGAAGGAAATATTGCCGGGCCAAAAGTGCTGGAACATATTGTCGATGTAGTTTTACAATTTGAAGGTGATCATAATTATGTGTACCGGGTTTTAAGAGGTTTGAAAAATCGTTTTGGCTCTACTTCCGAAATAGGCATATTTGAAATGCACAATGACGGACTGAACGAAGTATTGAATCCCAGCGAGTTGCTTGTAAACCAGAGAGATGACAAGCTTAGTGGAATGTCTATTGCGGCTACAATAGACGGGATACGTCCTTTTATGGTTGAAATACAGTCACTTGTTAGTCCTTCTGCTTACGGGACCCCTCAGCGTTCAGCCACTGGATTTGATATCAGAAGGTTATCCATGTTGTTAGCTGTCCTGGAAAAACGGTTGAAATTAAATCTATACAATAAAGATGTGTTTTTAAACATAGCTGGTGGAATTAAGGTGGTAGACACTGCTGTGGATCTGTCAATTGTTACCGCACTCCTCTCTTCTGTGCTCGACAAACCTGTTCCTCATAATATTTGCGTGGCTGGAGAAGTAGGACTTTCAGGAGAGATCAGGGCTGTTAACCAGATCGAAAACCGCATAGCAGAAGCCGAAAAAATCGGATACAAAAAAATTATTCTTTCCGAATACAATAAGATAACTACAAACAACTTTAATATAAAAATTCAGCCTGTAAAGCATGTTGGAGATCTTTACAGAAACCTGTTTCAATAACTGAGGAATGGAAGATTTTGTACTTTCCATAGAGAATTTGACCATTAGCTTTAATTATCACGGCACAAAATTTAAAGCTGTAGACAATGTAAATATTGATTTGTCACCCGGGATGTCTCTTGGAATTGTTGGGGAGTCCGGGTCGGGTAAGTCATTAACCGCTAAAGCCATTCTTAATTTACTGCCGAACAATGCTAACCTCCAGAGTGGAAAAATCCGGATACGGGATAAGCAAGAGGAGATCATTAATGTGTTATCATCTTCTGCCCGGGATTTGGAAAATTTAAGAGGCGATACCGTTTCAATGGTTTTTCAGGAACCCATGACCTCACTTAACCCGGTTTTTCGTTGTGGTAACCAGGTTACGGAAAATATCCGAAAACATAAGAAAGTTGACGCCAAAAAAGCAAAATCGGAGGCTATTAATCTTTTTCAGGAAGTGAAACTTCCAACCCCCGAGCGAATATTTAGCAGCTATCCTCATGAATTATCCGGCGGCCAGAGACAACGGGTGATGATTGCGATGGCCCTTTCCTGCAGGCCAAAAATATTGATCGCCGACGAACCAACTACAGCACTTGATGTAACTGTCCAAAAGTCGATTTTGGACTTGTTGAAGTCATTGCAAAAAAAGTATCAGATGAGCTTGATCTTTATTTCACATGACCTTGGCGTAATTTCAGAAGTAGCAGAAGAAGTAGCTGTTATGTATCAGGGAAAAATTGTAGAACAGGGAAGTCTTTCACAAATTATAAACAATCCTGAGAATAGTTATACCAAAGGTTTAATTGCATGCCGCCCTTCTATTCATAAAAAGCCGGAAAGATTGCAAACTTTAGATCAGTTTGTGGGTAAAGAGGAGTCCGGTAAAATAACTAAAGAGGACAGGGAAGAAGGTTTTTATCACCGAAAAGAAGAACAGGGGAAACTCTTTGTTTTAGAAAACGTAAGTAAAACGTTTTCTATCCGGAAAAATTTCTTTGGAAAGATGATAAAATCTTTTAAAGCGATAGACGATGTAACGTTTAATATATATAAAGGGGAAACACTTGGTTTAGTCGGTGAATCCGGAAGCGGGAAAACAACTTTAGGGCGAATACTGATGAATCTTTTAGATTTTGAACAGGGGGAAATTTTATATCGCCGGAAAAACCTGTCGAAGCTAAAAAGATCAGCACTAAAAAGGTTCAGGCAGAATGTTCAGATTATCTTTCAGGATCCTTATTCCTCTTTAAATCCGAAAATGTCCGTCGGGCAAATAATTGAAGAACCCATTAAATATTACAGGTTCATCACAAACAAGCAAGACAGGAGACAACGTGTCATAGAATTACTAAACAACGTTAAGCTGGATGAAAGTTTTTTTAACAGATTCCCTCATGAACTTTCAGGCGGGCAAAGACAAAGAATTGCCATCGCCCGGGTTTTAGCTTTAAATCCTGAGTTTATTATATGCGATGAGGCCGTATCGGGGCTGGATGTATCTATTCAGGCAGAAATACTTAATTTGCTACAGGAGTTGAAAGAAAAGTTTCATTTGACTTATGTGTTTATATCGCACGATTTTTCGGTGATACGGTTTATGGCCGACCGAATTGCTGTAATGAAAGACGGCAAACTGGTGGAATTAAGTGATTCTGAGCAACTGTTTAAAGCTGCTCAGAATTCGTATACAAAAGCCTTATTGAGTTCAGTTCCCTCGTTTTAGTCTGAAAACGTTCATTTTAGTTTAGAAGAAATCATCATCTGTTCGGTCATTCCCATGTTTTCTGTCGTATTCTTCGCAATCCAATTTATAATTGAAGTCAAGAGGCTCTTCAAACTCATCTTCTTTGGAAACTTTGTTGTCAAGAGAATCGTCATTATAAATCTGTTTCATATAGAGCGCCCAGATTGGCAGTGCCATATTTGCCCCTTGCCCCAATAAAATGCTGTTGAAATGAATACTTCGGTTTTCACCTCCAACCCAAACGCCAGAAACCAGGTTAGGGGTAACCCCCATAAACCAACCATCAGATTGATTTTGGGTCGTGCCTGTCTTTCCGGCAATTTGGTTTTCCATGTTGTATGTTAAGCGGAGCCTTATTCCCGTTCCTTCTCTAACTACATTTTGTAATAGCTCCAGCATCAGGTAAGAGGTTTGTTCGTTAATGACTTCTCTTTCCGGAGGGGTAAAAGTAGATATTACATTTCCCCTTCTGTCTTCAATTCTTGTCACAAGTTGTGGTTCTGTATATACTCCTTCATTGGCAAAAGTACTGTAGGCACCAACCATATCATGCAATGAAATATCAGCCGTACCTAAGAAAATTGAAGGAACCGGGTCTATCCGGCTTTCAATTCCCATTTTTTTCATTACATCCACCACTGATTGTTCGCTAAATTGTTTTATCAGCCATGCGGATATATAGTTTACAGAATGAGCCAATCCCCATTTCAGACGAACCATATCGCCATCCCTTTCAGAAGGCCCGGAGTTTTTTGGAGTCCAGGTCGAATCATTCAGGTAAAAGGTATATGGAACATTAGCAACTTTGTAACAGGGAGAATATCCCTCTTGCATCGCTAATGTATATAGAAAGGGTTTAATTGTTGAACCAACCTGCCGTTTTCCCTGCATAACATGATCATATTTAAAATACTTGTAATTTGGGCCTCCAACATAAGCTTTAACATGGCCGTTTTTCGGATTCATAGACATCAATCCTGCCCGTAAAAAGTGTTTATGATATAGAATTGAATCTAAGGGGCTCATAACAGTATCCTTATCACCATCATAGGAAAATACTTTCATTTCCCTCGGTTTCTCAAATATTTCCCGAATAGAATCCTCACTAATCCCTTCTTGCTTCATGCGATAATATCTGTCTGTATTTTTAATAGAACGGGAAATAATTTGATCTATCTGTTCCTGATCCAGGTCTTTGGAAAATGGAGCATTTTTTTGTCCTTTTTTTTCTTCAAAAAACTTAGGTTGAATATCTTTACTTAAATGCTTGACTACAGCTCTTTCTGCATATTTTTGCATTTTTGCATTTATAGTAGTGTAGATTTTCAAACCATCTTTGTATATATCGTAATTTTCGCCATTTGGTTTTGTGTTTTTGTTGCACCAGCCATAGATTGGATTATTGGCCCACTCTGTTGAATCTTTTCTGTAGGAATTATAGTTTGTATATAATTCTTTTCTGGGTTTGTTTTTATTTAAAAGACTACGTAATTGTTCTCTAAAATAGGTAGCTAAACCGGTATTGTGGTCTTCCTGTTCGTATTTTAAGTTTAGCGGCCTGCTAGCTAAAGAATCATATTCCTGTTCAGTAATAAAATCATTTTTTTCCATTTGCCTTAGTACAACATTTCTTCTCTTCTTACTTTGCTCAGGATTTAAAACGGGGCTGTACCTGGTTGGTGCCTTTAACAGGCCCACTAATGTTGAAGCTTGTTCTACCTTTAATGAATCAGGATGGGTATCAAAAAATGTTTTAGCGGCGGATTTAATCCCATAAGAATGTCCTCCAAAAGGGACTGTATTGAGATACATTACAAGAATCTCCTTTTTGGTATAATTTCTTTCTAATTTAGTAGCTGTCACCCACTCTTTAAATTTAGAGATTACCAGATTTCCTATCCTGGCCAGAGAAGAATTATAAATTGTTGTATCCCTGGGAAAAAGGTTTTTTGCCAGCTGTTGCGTTATTGTGCTGCCTCCACCTGCACTTTTCCCTAAAAGAACGGTTTTAAATGCAACTCTGGCTAATCCTTTGGCATCAATTCCCGAATGTTTATGGAATCTGATGTCTTCTGTAGCCAAAAGCGCATTAACAATATTCGGCGATAATTCCCGAAATTCTACGTAAGATCTGTTCTGATAATAATACTTACCCAGTATTTCGCCATCTTCTGATATCACCTGCGAAGCTAGATTGTTTTCGGGGTTTTCAAGGTCCTCAAAGGTCGGCATGGGGCCAAAAACTCCCTGAGAGATCAAGATGAAAACAATTATAAGAATCAGGAATGGTAATGCAAATAACCCCCAAAATATCTTATTGTATGTTGTTTTCTTGAAGTTTATTTTCAGTTTCATGTGCCTCTATAGTTTTAGATAAAAGTAATAATTTAATTGAATTTTTATTTTAGATTATTAAAAGTATTAACTTTGTAAGCTGTTAATTTATTATACAAAGCCCGTATTTTCTATGGAAGATAATTTAGTTATTGTTGAGTCACCCGCAAAAGCCAAAACTATAAAAAAATTTTTAGGGAATAATTATACAGTAAAATCTAGTTATGGACATGTTCGTGATCTTGCTAAAAAGGAAGGGATTGAGACGGAAAAGAATTATAAACCAAAATACATCATCCCTGATGATAAAAAATCAGTTGTAAAAGAATTGAAGGAAGATGCCAGTAAAGCTAAAACGGTTTGGTTAGCAACCGATGAAGACCGCGAAGGAGAAGCCATCGCATGGCATTTATACCAGGTGCTTGAATTATCCCCGGAAAAAACGAAACGGATTGTTTTTCACGAGATTACTAAAAGTGCAATTCAGGATGCCATAAAAACTCCGCGATCAATAGACATTAATCTTGTAAATGCTCAACAAGCCAGAAGAATTTTGGATCGGCTTGTAGGGTTTGAGCTTTCTCCCGTTTTATGGAGAAAAATTAAGCCCTCTCTTTCTGCAGGGAGAGTTCAGTCTGCAGCAGTTCGCTTAATTGTTGAGAGAGAGCGGGAAATAATAAACTTTAAGAGCACATCTTCATATAAAGTCACAGGAACTTTCACGAATGGGAAAGAAGAGTTTCGGGCTGATCTTTCGAAAAAGCTAAATAAACATGAAGAAGCTAAAAAACTATTGGAGAACTGCAAAACAGCTAGTTTTAAAGTAAATGAAGTAACTAAAAAACCATCAAAAAAGCATCCTGCTCCTCCTTTCACAACCTCAACACTTCAGCAGGAAGCGAGCAGAAAATTAGGCTATTCCGTTTCCCGTACGATGACCATTGCTCAAAAATTATATGAGGCAGGGAAGATCACCTATATGCGAACAGATTCGGTTAACCTTTCAAACGCAGCGATTGCATCTGCCAGTGATGTCGTAGAAAATGAATTCGGTTCAAAATATAAGAAAACCAGAAAATATACTACAAAATCGAAAGGCGCGCAGGAAGCTCACGAAGCTATCAGGCCAACCTTTTTAGAAAATCAAACTGTTTCAGGTTCTGATGCAGAGAAGAAATTATACAACTTGATCTGGAAAAGAACAATAGCCTCGCAAATGAGCGATGCCGAACTTGAAAAGACAAATGTTAAGATTGATATTTCAAATGATCCTAACCAATTTATTGCCAGTGGAGAGGTTGTTAAATTTGACGGATTCCTGAAAGTTTATTTTGAATCCACAGATAATGAGGAAGAACAAGAAAGTAGAGGGCTGTTGCCAAAATTCTCTGAAGGGCAACAGATAAATTATCATCAAATTAAAGCTATACAGCGATTTAGTCATCATCCACCAAGGTACACCGAAGCAAGTCTTGTGAAAAAAATGGAAGAATTGGGAATCGGCAGGCCTTCCACTTATGCGCCAACAATTTCAACTATACAAAACAGGGGGTATGTATTGAGAGAAGATCGCTTCGGAACTCCGAGAGAATACAAAGAGATTATTCTGGAAGATAAAATCAGTGAGGAGACTAAAACGGAAATGGCTGGTGCAGAGAAGAAAAAACTATTTCCAAACGATATTGGTATGGTTGTGAATGATTTTCTCACAAAGAATTTTGCAGAGATCATAAATTACAACTTTACAGCAGAAGTAGAAGAAAAATTCGATAAAATAGCCCAGGGATATATTGAATGGTCGAAGATGATCGATGAATTCTACAAAACTTTTCATAAAAAAGTTGAAGACACTCTTGAACACGCTGAAAGAGATTCCGGTACCAGAATTCTGGGAACTGACCCAAAAACAGGAAGGCAAGTTTCTGCAAAAATTGGGCCTTATGGGCCTATGGTTCAGCTGGGTACAAAAGACGAAGAAGAGAAACCTAAATTTGCTGGTTTGCAAAAAGGACAACATTTAGAGACTATTACCCTGGAAGATGCATTAAAACTTTTTGAGCTACCCAGAGAAATAGGTAATTACGAGGGCAAAAAAGTAAACGTAGGAATTGGAAGATTTGGGCCTTATGTGAAACATGACGGTAAATATGCTTCATTAAAAAAAGGTGTGGATGATCCTTTTAAAATTACACTTGATAGAGCAATAGAGTTAATAGAAGAGAAGAAAGAAAGAGATAGAAAAAAACAGGTGAAAACCTTTACAAAAGATAAAGATCTGCAAATTTTAAAAGGCCGATATGGACCATATATTAGTTACAAGAAAAGCAATTATAGAATTCCAAAAGGAAAAGAAGCCGAGAAGCTTACGCTAAAGGATTGTTATGAAATAATAAAAGAAAAGGATCAGAAAGACGCTGAAAAAAGTAAGAAGACAAAAACTACCAGGAAAACTACTAAAACCAGTTCTAAAGGTAAAACAACTGCCAAGAAAAAAAATACAGGAACAAAGAGTAAAACCAAAACGAATAAAAAATCAGGCAAATAAAGTTTTGAAGGAAAATTTCTATACAACAGAAAGTTTTTATTTGACAGATAAGAAAAACTAATAAAACGAAGCAATATTTCATGGATCTTTTAGATTACTTAACACAACCATCCCAGTTGAATTCTTATGAGTTAAAAAAAAGTGAATTTTTTAACTCAGTAAGTACATTTAAAGATATTGCAGACGGACAGATTGATTTATCGAAAATAGAAGTCGCCTTATTGGGTATCCCTTTTGCTGAAGACAATTCATATAATTCAATTTTTGTGGATTCCGTTCGCCAGGAGCTTGCTGAATTAGCCACTTTTCAGCATAATACTTCAATATTAGATGCCGGTAATCTCATTCAGGGAAAGACATTAAATGACTCACTTACTGCCTTAAAAGATGTTCTCACCTATTTACATTATCATAATATCTTTGTAATTACAGTAAGTGAGCTGGATCTTGCTGAAAAGACTTTTATAGAAAGCCTGAAAAATGAAACAAGTATAAAAGTAACGGAAGTAGCACCAAAATTTCACATATATAAAACCCTGGAATATCTCTCTCAATCCGTTTTAGACCATCTTCATTATACAAATATAGGTTGTCAGACATATTATATTCATCAAAAAGAATATAGCTGGTTAACGGAGAACGGTTTTGATGCCCATAGATTAGGAGAGGTAAGAAATAACTTATCAGAAATTGAACCGGCAATAAGAGACTCTCTTATTATTAATATAAGTCTTAATGCTCTCAAGCACACCGATGCTCCCGGGCAAAAAGAAATTTCTCCAAATGGGTTTTATAGTGAAGAAATATGTCAAATTGCTAAATATGCAGGAATAGCCGATTTCCTGAAATTGGCCAATATTTCAGGATTTAGTGAAAATACTGAAAACATCACAATCAAATTGACAGCTCAAATTATCTGGTTTATTATTGAAGGATATGGAATTCGGGTAACGGAAGATCCCACTAAAGATTTATACATCAAAAAATTTAATGTAAATACTGGAAATACAGACAATATAGTATTTTATAAAAGCGATAAAACAGAAAGATGGTGGATAGAGGTGCCAACTAGCTCTGGAAATCAATCCTTTATTATGCCTTCGAATTATAAAGATTACATTGATGCTTGCAATCAGCAAATTCCGGAACGATTTTTAAAAGCCATGCAAAAACATAATTTTAAGACTGATTAGCATTTGATAATCAATATTTTAGTAGGTGTTTTGATAAAAATATCTATGTTAAAGTAACCTTAATGCACTTATGAGAGTATAAAGTGCGGGAAAGGTTATTAACATTTAATGTTGATAAATTTGTTTAACAAGAATTTTTTTGTTTATTTTACGTTCAGTATTAATTATTGAGGATACAAAGGTTTATGCGTAAGTATTATATAACAACATTAATATTACTGATAGTTGGGTTGCCAATGTATGGGCAACAGGATCCTCAATTTAGTCAAAATATGTTTACAAGATTATCTTATAATCCAGCTTATACAGGCAGCCATGGGCAAATATGTGTGACAGCGTTGCACAGGCAACAGTGGTATGGTTTCGAGGGTGCCCCCGAAATAAGTGTTTTTAATTTTGATGCAGCAATTAATCCTTTTGGCATAAAATCCGGAATTGGCTTGTCAATCATACAAGACAAAATTGGATTTAACGATAACCTTGGAGCTAATTTATCGCTCGCCTACCGTTTTGAATTATGGGAAGGCGATTTTGCAATTGGAGTGAACGGAGGTATCATTAGTTATTCATTAAATCCCAATTGGAAAATACCTTCAGGTACAAGCTTACATAATTCAGTAAGTGAGGATCCGGCGATTCCATCAGAAGTGAAAGATGAAATGGCATTAGATTTAGGTTTTGGTGTTTACTATAATACCGATGAATTATATATTGGGGTCTCTTCAACTCATCTGAATGAACCAACTTTTCAACCAACAGAAGGAAGTGTTTCTCCAAAAATTAAACGAAATTATTATCTGATTTCAGGTTATACAATTCCGCTTTCAGATACAAAACTTGAATTGAACCCCTCGTTAATGGTTCAATCAGATGGGACTACCTCGCAAATAGGACTAAATACCCATCTTACTTACAATAAAAAATTATGGGGTGGCGTTTCTTTAAGAACAGACAGAACAGTTACGGGTATGATTGGAGCAAAGTTATTCGATTGGGTGAAAGTTGGTTATTCTTATGATTTTGCTGTGTCTGAGATAAGACAATATAATGAAGGTTCGCATGAAATTATGGTTGGCTTTTGTTTTGACGCTAAAAGTGACGAAAGCCCGGAGAAATATAAAAGTATCAGATTTTTGTAGTGTTTAAAAAAAATATTATTTTGCAAAAATAAATCCAAATATTATGAAGAAATTAGTTTTGTTAATCGTCCTTGTAACTGTATTTGTTAGTTGTGGTCAAAAAAATAATGGCGAATTGGTGGGTGTCCAGGGAAGAAAAGACTGGTATGAATCTCAACCGCATGGAATGGTATTTGTCCCTATGGGCAGTTATACAATGGGCCCAAGTGAAGAAAGTGCCTCATGGGCAATGACTTCAAAATCAAAGACCGTTTCGGTCGATGCATTTTGGATGGACGCCACAGAAATTACGAATAATGAATACAGGCAATTTACAAAATATGTAAAAGATTCCATCCTAAGAAGAAAACTAGGAGAACAAGTTGAAGATTTCCTTATTACAGAAGATGAGTATGGCAATCCAATAGATCCGCCGCGTATTAACTGGGAAGTAGAAATTGATCCTACCGATGAAGTCCAAAGAGAAATCATAAACGAGATGTATTATCCTGAAAATGAGCGTCTTTTTGGCAAAAAGCAAATTGATACACGTAAACTTATTTATGAATACTATTGGGTAGACTATCAACAAGCTGCTAAAAGATCAAATATGTATAATTATGAAACACAACAATATGAAGGTACAGTGGTAAACAACCAGGGAGAGGAAGTTGATGTTGATAGCAGACAGGCGTTTATCCAACGTGGCAGGACTAATGTATATCCGGATACCTTAGTTTGGATAAGAGATTTTACCTATTCTTTTAATGAACCTTATACAGATAATTATTATGCTCACCCGGCTTATGATGACTATCCGGTAGTTGGGGTAGACTGGGAACAAGCATTTGCATTTTCAATTTGGAGAACAAAACAACTGAATAACTATCTTAAAAGCCAAGGAGAAGGGCAGGTACAGGATTATAGACTGCCTACTGAAGCTGAATGGGAATATGCGGCACGAGGTAATCTTGATTTAAACCCTTATCCTTGGGGAGGCCCTTATACTAGAGATAAAGAGGGATGCTTTCTGGCAAACTTTAAACCCATGAGAGGTAATTATGTTGATGATGGGGCGCTTATAACTAATCCGGTTGGAAGCTATGCACCGAATGAATATGGCCTTTATGATATGGCAGGGAATGTAGCAGAATGGACGATTAATGCTTATGATGAGTCTTCTTTCTTCTTTACTCACGATATGAACCCAAATCATCAATATCGCCCCAGGCCTGATGATCCACCGGCAATGAAACGAAAAGTAATCCGAGGTGGATCCTGGAAAGACATTGGCTTTTATCTTCAAAATAGTGCAAGGGCTTATGAATATCAAGATACAGCAAAATCATATATTGGATTTAGATGTGTTAGACCTTATTTAGGAGGATCAAAAAACTAATTAAAATTATATAGTCTTATGATGCGAATTTCTGAAATAGTTCAAACAGCAGGATGGCGAAAATTTATGGCAAAGCTCTATGGATGGGGAGCGTCTGTTGTTTTAATTGGTGCCCTGGCCAAACTACAGCATTGGCCATGGGCAGGTGTAGCACTTATTGTTGGTATGTCCACTGAAGCTATTATATTTTTCTTTTCAGCTTTCGAACCGATTTCTGAAGAGGTCGACTGGTCAATTGTATATCCTGAACTGGCCGGAATAGAAGAAGACCCGGATGAGGCAAGAGAACGAAACAGAGCAAGGAGAGAAGCCATGGGAAACATTGCTGGTTCAGGTGGTGCTACTGATAACTCCGGAGGTTCACCCTCAGCTCCATCGGGAGGAGCAGGAGGCTTATCAAAGTTTGATGAAATGTTAGATAATGCCGAAATAACCCCTGAACTTTTTGATAGCCTTGGTGATGGTCTGAAAAAATTAAATGAAACAACTAAAAATATTAATAACCTTTCTAATGCAAGTTTGGCAACTAACGACTATGTAGATTCAATGCAAGCTGCGTCCGAATCTATTAATTTGCTTACAGAGTCTTATAATAAATCTCATTCTGAACTTAACAAATCAGTAGATGAATTGGCAGATACTTTCCAGGAATCTAAAGAATCTGTGAAGCAGTCCGGCAAAGAGATGGCTGGAAAACTTGCAGACGAAGGACAAAATTTTGCAAATAAAATTAATGAATCCGGCGAAGATTTGGCAAATGCATACAAAGAAATTTCCGATACTGTGAAATCAAGTATTCTGGATGAGAATAATGCATACAACGAGAAATTAGAAAAACTGAATCAGAATTTGTCCGCTTTGAATAGCGCTTATGAACTTCAGCTAAATAATACTAACGAGCATGTAAAAACTACTGAAGGTATTTATGGAGAAATGGATAAAGTAATGACGGATTTGAGAGAATCTGTAGATGAAACGAAAAAATACAGAGAAGAAATAGCGAAGTTGAATCAGAATTTATCTGAATTAAACAACGTATACGGCAATATGCTCTCTTCCATGTCAGTATTAAATAATAACAGATAGACGAAAAAATTGAATTTATAGAATATGGGTGGTCACGGAAAAGAAACTCCTCGTCAGAAAATGATTGGTATGATGTATTTGGTGCTTACGGCTATGTTGGCACTGAATGTTTCTGCTGAAGTACTGGATGCATTTAGACTGGTGAATGAAGGAATAAAAAACACAACCGAAATTTTTACCAAAAAGAATCAAACTATATATAAAGAATTTGAATCTGAAGTTGCAAAAAATGAGCAGAAAGCCCGTGAATGGAAGGAGAGGGCTTTTGATGTTAAATCGCAGGCAGACGAACTCTATGATTATATACAGGATTTAAAAGTTACTATTGTTAAACAAAATCAGGGAAAGAATATAGAGGAGAATGAAGCACTGAGCGAGAAAGATGGTAAAATAGTGGTTGATCAGGCTAAAGTTACAGGTGAAAATAAAACAAGTAAAACAACCAGCTTTTTG
Organism: uncultured Bacteroidales bacterium; assembly: GCA_964345495.1. GTDB lineage: Bacteria > Bacteroidota > Bacteroidia > Bacteroidales > UBA12077 > JAGXLC01. The sequence continues at coordinate 16,173 of CAYFRV010000031.1, forward strand.
ATTGGTAATGAGCGAAATGGTAAGGCATATGAATTAAAGCAGAAACTTAAAACTTACAGAGAGAATCTTTTGGAAATGGTATCTGAAGATAATAAAAAAGTCTTAGAAGCAATTTCAAGCTCTCTTGACACATCAGATCCGCCTGCTCTAGAAGATCGTGAAAAGAAAACATGGGAGATTAAACATTTTTATGAAATACCTCTTGGTGCGATTCTGCCAATTCTCAGTAAGATACAAGCTGATGTTCGCAATGCCGAATCAGAGATGATACAATATCTTTTTAATCAAATTGAAGCTGGTTCTTTTTCTTTTAATAAACTGGAAGCAACGGTTATCCCCAATTCTAGTAATATCATCCGGGGAAATAAATACAAAGCAGAAGTTTTTCTGGCAGCAAGAGATACAACTGCACCACCTAAGATCTTAATCGGTGAATGGGACAGTGTTAGACAAGAGGACGGTTCTTATGATGTTGAGATGACGCGCATTGAAGATTCTCTTGAAATTCAGGGTGGTAAAGGTATATTTGAAAAAGAGACGAACAGGACAGGGTCCTTTGAATGGGGAGGAATTATAAAATTAATGGGCCCGGATGGAAATTTTATCAAAAAGCCATTTAAAAGGGAATATCAGGTCTCACCACCAAATGTTGTTATTTCACCTACAAAAATGAATGTATTTTATGTTGGGATTCCAAATCCGGTCTCTATATCAATTCCGGGTATCCCCGCAGAAGATGTACGACCCTCGATGACAAATGGTAGTATTTATAAAGTTGGACCTGGCAAGTATGAAGTAAAACCTAATAGTTCAAGACAAAACTGTATCGTCCGGGTACAAGGCAAAGTAGATGGTGAATTCAGGTCTTATGGAAGTCAGGAATTCCGGGTTCAGGATTTACCTACTCCTACAGCTCAGGTGGCTGGAAAAGCCGGAGGAGATATTCGTGCAGAAAGGCTAAGATTGCAAAGTGGTGTTTTGGCTAAAATGGAAGATTTTCTTTTTGACTTAAATTATGAAGTAACACAATTTACAATCACGACTACAGACAGGGGGGGCTATCTTAAAGATTTAAAGAAACAAGGTTATAAATTTGATGACGAAGCTAGAGATTGGTTAAGAGATAATGTTTCAGCAGGCAGAAAAGTTAACTTTGAAGATATTAAGGCTGTTGGTCCGGATGGAAAAGAAAAAGATCTGAATCCAATTACTTTTACTGTGAAATAAAAATTAAAATTTAAAATATTATGAAAAAGTTATTAGCAATTGTTTTTTTAGGCGCGATATTTCTGGCTATAAATCCACAGGATGTTAAGGCGCAGACAGTAGATGATGATATTTACACAAAGGAAAATGTACCGGCAAAAAAACCCATGAGCTATACCCATGTAAGAGAAGCTGATGTAATGTGGTCAAAGAAAATATGGCAAATGATTGATTGCCGGAAAAAGAAAAATCATCCTTTGTATTTTCCTACCGGAGAGATGGATGACCGTAAAAGTTTGATTCAGCTCTTACTTAAAGGTATTCGTGAAGAGGGACTTGTTGTTTACGATGATGAACAATTCAATGAACCAATCACGCCTGAGGAGGTCAATGAGCGATTAGGTGCAGGAACTGATACAGTTGAGGTTGAGCAGGCAGACGGATCTTTTGAAAAAAGAGTCGAGAAGAGTAATGTGAGGTTTGGTGAAATTACAAAGTATATGATACGCGAGCAGTGGTACTTTGATCGAAAATATTCTGATTTACGAGTACGTGTAGTTGGAATTTCTCCTATTCGTGAATGGACAGATGAGGAGACAGAGCAAAAACGGAAACGTCAGGCATTTTGGGTTTATTATCCTTCTGCCCGTTCATTATTGGCAAACTGGGAAGTTTTTAACCGTAAAAACGATGCTCAGCGAATTAGTTTTGATGATTATTTCCAACAAAGAAGATTTAACAGCTTTGTGGTAAAAGAATCCAACGTTTACGAAAATAGACGTATAGATGAATATACAACAGGAATAAATACTTTATTGGAAGCAAGAGAAGTAAGAAATGAAATTTTCGAATTTGAACACGATCTTTGGGAGTATTAATAGATAAAAATTATTGATAGTAAAAAAGCCCGGATTCCGGGCTTTTTTTTTGAC
>CAYFRV010000032.1:0-18273 GCA_964345495.1 uncultured Bacteroidales bacterium
TAAAAAACAGAACAACCGAAAATAACCGCAAGGAACGCAAAGAACCCAGTTGCAGTAGCAGTTGCACTAAGCAGGCGGTGAAGGATGAGTTTCGTTTTCAGCAGGCAGAATACATAAACCATACGACAGTTTGCTAAGTTTGCCATATAATGTCTCTGAAACCCGAAACGCGAAACAACAGAATGGCTACCGAATTAAACCGAAAGGTTAACAGTAGCAAAAGTAGGTGTGTGTAAATGAGTAAGTAGTTAGAGGGAATGTTAGAAAATTCTCTGCCAAAAGCAAAAGGCTAAAAGCAAAAGGCTAAACTTGCAGTAAGCAGCCGGAATATGCGTCATGTGAAGGAGAGATTAATGATTTTAAGGAATGCGCATTTGACCAACCAAATCATTTTTCAGTTCTTAGTTTATATGCTTAAAGAACCGTTTCTGAAAGATAAGAATTAATGCTACTCCTGTGGTTATAGCAGAGTCAGCTATGTTAAAAACCGGCCTGAAAAAGATAAATCGTTCGCCGCTATTAAACGGGAACCATTCCGGGTAATGACCTTTCAATACCGGAAAATAGAGCATATCCACGACTTTACCTTGCAGCAGGGAGGAATACCCTCCGTTTCCCGGGAACATTTCTGCTACCTGATGCATGCTGTGATTGAAAATGACACCATAGAAGACACTATCAATAATGTTGCCTATCGCTCCGGCAAGTATGAGAGAAATGCTTATAATTAAACCCGTATTTGCTTTTAATTTTATCAGGTGTCTTAAATACCAGCCGATTCCCACTACAGCGGCTATTCTGAAAACAGTCAGAAGATATTTCCCGTTTTTACCCCAGAACTCCATGCCAAAAGCCATTCCGTTATTTTCGGTGAAATGAAGGATAAACCAATCACCTGAAATTCTATGCTCTTCGCCAAGCATCATGGTGGTTTTGATCCAGATTTTAAAGACCTGGTCAATTACAAGGATTAGAATTATAACGATAAAAGCTTTTTGCGTTTTTGTCATTCTCAAAATTTTATAAATCAGGCCAAAAATAACAATGATTGGCTAATTTTTAACCAATCATTGCTAATTTTTTTAAAGTCTTTTTGCTGTTAGCTTTGCTGCTGTTGTTTTGCTTCAATGCTAAGGGTGGCGTGTGGCACAGCTTTTAATCTTTCTTTAGCTATCATTTTTCCGGTTTGCCGGCAGATCCCATAAGTTCTGTTTTCAATTCGTACCAAGGCAGCTTTCAGGTGCTGAATAAATTTTAACTGGCGTTGTGCCAACTTTCCTGCCTCTTCTTTAGACAATGTCGTAGCGCCTTCTTCTAACACCTTAAAAGTTGGTGAAGTGTCTTCTGTATCGTTGCTTTCACTATGAGTAATTGCCGACTTTAACATTTCGTAATCTTTCTGCGCCTTCTCAAGTTTTTTATTTATAATCTCCTTGAATTCCGCCAGTTCTTCATCTGTATATCTTGTCTTTTCCGCCATAGCTCATTTTTTTAAATTTAAGGTAAATATAATGAATTTTTTAAAATACCGTATATATCAATTTAACTTTTCAATTTGAATTTTAGTATTGACATCTTCTTCAATTTCAATAACATCTGCTGAATCGTTTAAGTCATCCACCAAAAGTATTTCATCAGCCAGCGTCTGTCCTCCAATGTACTGCTTGTGTTTTTCTATCGCATCATTGATTGCTTCATTTTTCTGGATACGTATTTTGATCTTATCGGTTACTTCAAAATTTTTATCTTTTCTGAGATTTTGAATTCGATTAACAAATTCGCGGGCAATTCCCTCTTGTTTTAATTCATCTGTAATCGTAATATCCAGCGCCACTGTTATCTCTCCGTCGCTTGTTACAAGCCAGCCGGGTATATCCTCTGAAAGAATTTCCACATCATCCAGTTTCAGTGGGATATTCTGCTCCCCTACGGTAATATCATACTGGCCTTCCTTTTCCAGTTGAACAATGTCTTTCTGCTCCATCTGATTAAGCTCCGCCGTAATTTGCTTCATCAGTTTTCCATATTTTGGGCCAAGCTTTTTAAAATCGGGCTTCACTTTTTTAACCAAAACATCAGATGTGTCACTTATGTACTCTACTTCTTTAACATTAACTTCAGTCAGCACTAAATCCCTCACGGCTTCAAATTGTTTCTTAAATTCCTGGCTGAAAACCGGAATTAATATTTTGTTAAGTGGCTGCCGCACTTTAATATTTACTTTTCTTCTGAGAGACAACACCATCGAAGTTATTCGCTGGGCAATATCCATCCGCTTTTCAAGTCCTTTATTAATGTGTTTTTCATTATGTATCGGGAAATAGGCAAGATGGACAGATCCTTCATAATGCAGTTCGGTTACGCTGTTAAGGTCTTTGAAAAGCTTATCGGCATAAAACGGCATTACTGGTGCGGATAGCAGAGAAACTGCTTCAAGGCACTTATAAAGCGTTTGATAAGCAGAAATCTTTTCTGTTGTATATTTTCCTCCCCAGAAACGTTTCCTGTTTAAACGCACATACCAATTGCTTAAATTTTCAATCACGAAATTCTGAATTGCTCTCCCCGCTTTAGTGGGTTCATAATCTTCGTAATAACCAGTTACATCCTTAATAAGAGAATTCAACAATGAAATGATCCACTGATCAATTTCCGGTCGTTCTTCAAGTGGTATGTCTTCTTCGCTATAATTGAAACCATCGATATTGGCGTATAGAGCGAAAAAAGAATACGTATTATACAATGTACCGAAAAATTTCCGTTTTACTTCTTTCAATCCCTCAGGGTCAAATTTCAGATTATCCCATGGTTGAGCGTTTGTTATCATGTACCAGCGTAACGGATCTGAACCGTTTTCTTCAATGGCTTTAAAAGGATCTACAGCGTTTCCCAGCCGTTTCGACATTTTATTCCCGTTCTTATCCAGAACCAATCCGTTTGAGATAATATTTTTGAAAGCCACCGAATCAAAAAGCATAACCGCTATGGTGTGAAGGGTGAAAAACCAGCCTCGTGTCTGGTCCACACCTTCTGCAATGTAATCTGCGGGGAACAATTCACCAAAATGATCTTTGTTTTCAAAAGGATAGTGATGCTGAGCATAGGGCATGGCTCCACTGTCAAACCAAACGTCGATTAAATCCGGTTCACGATACATTTTCTTACCGGAAGGAGAAACTAAAACGATCTCATCCACAAAAGGCCTGTGCAGGTCGAAAAGTTTATAATTTTCCTCACTAAGGTCTCCTTCGCTATAATCTTTCAGCGGGTTTTCATTCATAACACCTACTTCCAGAGCTTCATTTATTTTAGATTTCAGCTCTGCTACAGAACCGATACAAATTCTTTCTTCTTTATCTTCGGTAGACCAAATTGGAAGTGGAGTCCCCCAGAAACGGGAACGTGAAAGGTTCCAGTCTACAAGATTCTCCAGCCATTTTCCAAACCTTCCGGTACCTGTAGCTTCCGGCTTCCAGTTGATGGTCTTGTTGAATTCTATTAATTTATCCTTTTTCCCCGTAGTTTTGATAAACCAGGAATCTAGCGGATAGTAGAGAACCGGTTTGTCCGTTCTCCAGCAATGCGGATAGGTGTGTTCGTATTTTTCAATTTTGAATGCTTTGTTCTCTTTTTTGAGTTTTACAGCAATATCTACATCGACAGAAGGATCATCTTCAGTCAGGTTGGGATCAAACTCATTTTTAACATATCTGCCGCTAAATTCACCCACACCATCAATAAATTTTCCTTGTTTATCAACGAGGGTTAAAGAACCGATTCCGTGTTGAAATGAAACCTTGAAATCATCTGCGCCGAAACTTGGAGCAAGATGAACAACTCCTGTACCTTCTTCTGTTGTGACGAAATCTCCTGTGATTACTTTAAAAGCCTCCCCGTCTGTAGGTTGCTGATATGGCAATAATTGTTCATAATCAATGCCTTCAAGGTCGGCGCCAAGAATTTCAGAAACGACCTTGTATGGTATTCTTTTCTCTCCGGGTTTGTAATCCTCAAGCTTCAGCTCCTGATCTTTCTCCGGGAAATATTTATGGAGCAATTCTTTAGCAAGGATTACAGTAATAGGTTCATGTGTATATTGGTTAAATGTCCTGACCTTAACATAGTGAATTCCTTTTCCTACTCCAAGGGCTGTATTTGATGGCAAAGTCCATGGTGTTGTTGTCCATGCGAGGAAAAAGATATCGGTGTCGGCATTTTCAAACAGGAATTCCGATTTTTCATTTTTTACAACCTTAAACTGAGCCACAACGGAAGTGTCTTTGACTTCCTTATAGCAACCGGGCATGTTCAGTTCATGTGTGCTAAGTCCTGTACCTGCTGCAGGCGAATAAGGCTGAATGGTATAACCTTTATAGAGCAATCCTTTTTCATAAAACTCTTTGAGCAGATACCATATTGATTCAATATACTTGTTGTCATAAGTAATGTATGGGTCTTTCATGTTCACCCAGTATCCCATTTTCTCTGTTAAGTCCTCCCATACATCTTTGTATTTCATCACCTCTTCACGACAAGTTTCATTATATTCTTTCACGGAGATTTTTTCTCCAATGTCATCTTTAGTAATTCCTAATTTCTTTTCAACGCCTATCTCTACAGGCAAACCATGAGTATCCCATCCTGCTTTCCGCTTTACAAGATACCCCTGCATCGTTTTGTACCGGCAAAAAATATCTTTAATCGCCCGGGCCATAACATGGTGAATGCCGGGAACACCATTTGCAGAAGGGGGACCTTCATAGAAAACAAACGTTTCATTTCCTTCCCGAGTGGTAATACTTTTCTGGAAAGTATCATTCTTCTTCCATTCTTCAAGTTGTTCTTTATTCACTTCAGATAGATCAAGGCCTTCATACTCTTTAAATTTGTCACTCATGGAATTCAAATTTTGTTGATTAAATTTCTGCAAATATAATTAGTTCTATTTAAATAATTTATCATTAAATAAAGATACCTGCAAAAATAATATACTCAGAGGAAATGACCTTCTTGTTTTTTCATTTTAATTATATTTATATTCAGAACTGAATTTTAAAAGAACAAATATTGTTATACAGCCTTTGATATTTTTTAGAAGTTGAATTTCTAACTTCCATAAATAATCCCTAACTTTACTTAACTTTGAAAACATATAAAATTTTCAGAACCTTTTAATATTCACGAATATGCTTCATAAAGAGAATCATTTTTTTCACATTTCACGAGTATTTATGTTTTTACTGTTGGCTTTTTTGTTGAATAATTCAACTTATTCGCAAGAAAAGCCAAAAATTCGTTCGATGAAATGGGGCTCAAACCTGAAAATTAACCTGGAGCTTTCTAATGACAGCAGCTATATACTAGATGTTGACCAGCTTCCGCATTCAGATAAAGAATTCGGAGAAAGACTTCGTCGTTATACTTATTATCCGGCAAATTTATCTGAGGAGTTTATTGAACAATTGAAAAAAATAGAAATTAAAGAACACAGGGATACAACAATAGCGCAAAGCCATGACAAAACGCTTTGGAGTGCCTTGCATAATTTTATTGGTGGGGAGTGGCCTCATTTTATGAATACGATTCTGTATGCAATTGAAAAAAACTACCTTGACCTTAAATCGCCTCTGATGAAACGTCCTGAAACCGATTGGGAGCCTGATCCTAAGACTGAAAGTTATAAAAGAACGCGCAAATGGGATTATTATGTGCCATTTAATCAACGTCATGCGCATAACGAATATGAGCTGAGAAAAGAAAATGATAATCTGGGTGGATTAAAATATGTACCAAAAAGCTTCATAGATCTTTTCCTTGACACAGGGAACTGGAAGTACAAGAGAATGAAGAAAAAAGATGACAGGGAAACAGAACGTAAACTGGCTAAGATTGATATGGTAAAGCTTTTACTGGGAGCTAAATATTTGGGGAAACCCCAGATAGATTACATTAAAAGCATGGTTTTAAAAGCAATGAATGATTACTCAAAAGAAGAACTGCCGTCAATCATTATTTTTGACAATTTTAATGCTGCTGTAGCTATGAGCCTCAATGAATCGGGCTATAAGATAGACAAAGTCATTTTTAACGATACGGATGAGATAAGTAAGGAAATAAAAGAAGAACGAAGAGACAAAATAGAAGCCATCGTAGATAATATCAATGAAGTTAATAAAGATATTTTCAAAAAACGTCTGAAAAAATATTATGAATAACTGAAACTCCTTATAGCTGTCTTTCTTCTGAATCCTCCTAATCTACCTTAATCAGTCGCGTTTGGGTTTTCCCGTAGTTACCTTTTAATTCAAGAACGTAAACTCCTTCCGGCAAACTCTGTGGTTGACTTACAATTTCTGAAAGAAAAGCCTGATGGCGGCCGGAGTTCAACTTATATTCTGCCGTACCGGCAATTCTTCCGTCTATATAATAAAGAGTTAATCTGTAAACTCCTTTCCGTTCTACATAAGTCTGCATTTGTGCCTGTTTTGTAAAAGGATTCGGATTTACCGTAAGATTCAACTTTGCACTTCTGCTATCATGAACTAAAGTTCCTGTCTCTTCTCTGTCGATTTTTACTTTTGTTAAAGTATCTTTCCATTGAAAATGCACATATAAAAATGAATCATTCCAGTATCCTGCCTTTTTGGATGTATCATAAGATTCACGCGAGGTATACAATGGCAATTCATTATCATTGAGGGTGATTCTTCCCGGAATATCAGATAATCCGTACAACATGAATTCAATTTGCCTCTCAGGACTTTCAATATTGTCTTTGTCCTTCTCAAGCGTAATAGTGGATAGTTTGCCTTCTGTATTACTTGTAAATTTTATTAAGTTATACCGGTTCTCATTAATATTTCCGGCCGTTGAACCATCATCATGGTACCAGACACTCTCTCCTGTAACCTCTTCAGAAGGAAGTACATGTCTTATCCTGATTGAGTCACTGTTATAGTTTTTTGTGTGCGTCAGTTGCTCCCGGGATTCAACAATAAATCCACCTTCTCTTACAAACAAGGGAATTCGGTCTATAGGGGCTTCTATTGATGTGGTAATGTCTCCTTCATATAATTTTCCTGAGTAATAATCTGCCCAAAGTCTGTCGCCGGGAAGAGTAACCATTCGCGAAGATGTATTTTCATTAATTACCGGAGCTACGATTAAATCCTTGCCCCAGAAATACTGATCACTTATAGCGGACAGTTTCTCCGACTGATTTTGGTAATAATTCATTGGACGCATTGGCGGAATGCCTTCTTTGCTATATTGCCAGGAAAGGGTATAGTTATACGGCAGGAAATCATAACGCAAGTCGATGGCATCTCTGACAATATCCTGCGTTTCAGCATTATAAAAAACAGGCTCAGGAGGAACACCTGTGCCATGCGCACGCATAATTGGCGAAAAAGCACCCAGTTGCATCCAACGCGTATATAATTCAGGGTCCTGTCCACCTCCTGTGAAGCCTCCAATATCTGAGTGCATATAACCTTCTCCGCTCATACTCATGTGTAACATTATGGGAATTTGTGCCTGCAAGCCAGAAAAGCTCCGTTGTATATCACCCGACCATGGATAAGTGCTATAACTCTGCATGCCGGTATAACCAGAACGAGTAAGATTGAACAAGCGTTTATCCGGATAAGTTTCTTTGACGTTTTCGTGTAACATTTTTGCCCATAGATTATTATAGATATTATGGACATCGTTGGCTTGCCCCATCTCATGTATCATATCATCAGGATGTGATTCGGGTTCGCCGAGGTCTGTCCATAATCCTGCAACCCCTTGTTCAAACAACGATTGGTAATATGGCCACAACCAACTTCTGGCATCTTGTGAGCTCATATCCAGCAAACTTGCATCTCCAGCCCAGAAACCCGACAATACATAAGGCTCACCATTTTCATTTTCTGCAAAATGACCCTTCGATGAAGCTTCGTCATAAAGATTACTTTCCAGTGTAAAATAAGGTTCTGTAATCAGAATAGTTTCCACGCCTTTATCTTTAAAATTCTGAATCATTTGTCCAGGTTCGGGAAATGCTCCGGTGTCCCAATCGAAATTTCCCATTCCGGATGTGCCTCCAAACCAATATAAATCAAGCACCAGCGCATCCATAGCAAAGTTGTTGCTACGCATCTCTTCTACAATTTGTTCAGCTTCTTCGCGGGTTTCATAACCATAGCGGGATTGAATATAGCCCAACCCCCACATTGGAGGCATAGGAGCATGACCGGTAAGATCTGCCTGTGCTTTTGAAAGCTCCCGCATATTATTTCCTCCAATTAGGAAATAGCGCAAGGGTCCTTTACTTGTCTGGTAATTAATTTCTGAAGTGTTATCAGAACCTATCTCTGCAGAGGAATAGTAACGGTTGTCAAAGAGCAAAGAATAACCTTCGGGACTTGTAAGCAAAGGAATGCTTATATTTAGATTTGAAGTTTGATTTGAGTACCCATAATGTGCCTGATTATAAAAGTCTATGTTGAATCCGTGTAAGTTAAACGGCAAAGCTCGTGATCCTCCACCATAAAAATGCGTTTGATTCCCAACATCAAAAGTTAATATGCCTCCCTGAGCAGCTCCGCCACTCATGAAATCTGTCATCTCCAACAAGGAGTCATTGTAAAAATACTTAATACTCAAAGATGCTTTGTTTATGGTGAGTTGCCAGCTCTCCCACTCAGCCTCAATGCTTGTATCTGAGGTATCAATAGTGAATTTTTCAGCTAACGGGTCAGCTTTTATTGAATAGCTTCCCGGAGACTCCGCACTGTCCGGAATAAATTCGGTTTCTAATGCATTATTATAAAGTCGGAAACGTATTCTGCCATTTGATGTATGTATCTGAAGTCCGTCTGTTGAATTTGAAAAAGTTTCATATTCCCAGTTGTTCTCATTTTGAACAGGTACGAAGATGTCTGACCCGTCCTCACTTCTTCCTGTCACTGAACCATCAGCATTTCGAAATACAAAAGCCAGCTTCAGCACTATTTCATCAGGTTCTATATTATAAAAATTCCTGATATTAAACGATATCTTATACAAATTGCTATTTATTTGCTCCATGAGTACATTTTCATCCGCTGTTCCCCATTCAGCAACTACATGTTTCCAATCGCTGTCATTTGTGCTTTCCATAGTAATTACCCCGGTATGAGCATAAACATCACCAGTATAATCCATTAATCCCTGATCGCCCTCAGTAGCATCAAAGTAAACAGTTACCGTGGAATCAACTGTAGCATCAGAAGGTTCTATCCATGCTACTTGTGTATAAAGATTGAAAGTTGTTAAAATCAGGGTGATAAGTAAAATTAAAGATTTTTTTGTCATAGATTGAACTGTCGTTTAAACTAATTTGTCATTGAGATAAGATGACTTATGTTTTAATTAAAAATGAAAAATATTCAGAAAATTATAAGAACACAAAAATTTAAACATAATTTTAATTTGTATGCAGGAAGCCTCTGGTAAACTGAATACTTTTATTAGCAAAATTTTCTTTTTATTTTCACTGTATCCTTATCTTTAATAATTCGTATATTTTTTGTGTATATAAAATTTAATCCTATGAAATTACTCATCAACACTTTTACGCAACCGATTGCAATTCTTATATTATTCAGCATACCTTTACATGTGTTTTCACAAACAGAAAAAAGCAATCAAAAAGCATCCCAAAAAATAACCATGGAGGTGATTGTCACAGACCATCAGAATAATCCAAGGCAGGGAGAAAAAATCATTTTTGTTGATAATGAATCGAACAAAGAATTCAGCGGAATTACGGATGAAGGGGGCAAATTTGAAATAAAGCTTCCCGGCGGGAGGACGTATATTGCAAAAATTGAAGGCGTCGGGCAAGAACAAAAATATCAGACATTCACTATGCCTGAAGTCAAAGAAGGGCAATCCTATGGCAAAACCCGTTTTACAATCAAATATGAACCCCCAAAAGTGTATACTCTGGACAATGTTTACTTTGATGTGGGGAAAGCTAAACTTAGGGAGGAATCGTTTAAAGAGTTGAATGAATTGGTTGACTACATGAACCGCCGAAAAAACATCGAAATTGAAATAGCCGGACATACTGATAATACCGGAACAAAGGAGGATAACCTTAAGCTTTCTCAACGAAGAGCTGACCGGGTTAAAAAATATCTAATTAACGAAGGCCTCGATGCCCGGCGTATTAATGCCAAAGGCTACGGAGAAAACCAGCCGGTTGCCGGAAACAATACAAAAGAAGGAAGGCAGAAAAATCGCCGCACAGAAGTACGTATAATTAGTGAGTCGTATTCTCCGAATTAACAAAGCGCCTAATTATAAACTCTTAGCTGATTCGGGGGATTATAAGATGTTCTGTATTCTCTGAGCGGCCACTTAGCCGGTCCGTTAAACACTGTAACATCACCGGAGATATTATCAATCATAAATTCAGAGCCACAACAAGGGCATTCAAAGAGCGTATCAAAATCTTCGTCCCTTTCTAAAATACATTTTTTCTCAGGTTTATGGGTGCAGGCAAGGTCATAAGCTCTAAAATAACCCTGATCGACGCGGTAAATAATTAATCCGCCATATCCATAATAATTCCTCTCATCTTTAATAATAGACTCCCCTTGTTGTAAGTTATCTAATTGAGTGTTGATATCAAAAGTTACATCAAAATTTTTATGAGGGAAAACAAATTGCTCATCCTCACATCGAATAAAAACAAGCGTCAGTAAAACAGGAAATAAAAAAAATCGTAATTTTGTTAAATATGGTTTCATTGAATAAAAACGTATTAAAGAAAAATCATTACACAAAACTAATCTTTTTTGTCCTTATTGTTTGTACACCAATGATTTTTACGGATTGTGGCTCAAAGAAGGCCATGACTGCAAAAGAAAAATCAGAAAATGTTAAAAGTAAGCTTGACAAAAAGAAAAACAGAAAGAATGAAAGGGCTAGAAAAAAGGCAATTAAAGCTCATTATGACAGACAAGGGCCAAAGACTAAAGCGCGCATGGAAAAACGAGCTGCAGAATCAGAAGCATGGAGAAACAGGCATTCCCAAAGCCCGAAATTCTGGATTCGTATAGAGCGCTGGTTCAAAAAAATATTTATGAAACTAAACCGGCCGGAAAAAGGCTTAGACGATAAAGTAACACGCTAAATATAAAAACATGGAAGACCTAATCGGATTTTTGATTATCGCAGCAAGTATTATTATTTCCATTATCAGTTCTGTTTCAAAAAACAAAAAAAAACAGCCCGCTGCGCCTCAACAGGATACTGTTCTGGAATCCGGAACAACACAGAGTTTCAGCCAGGAAGATGAACAAACAAGAGGAACAGTTGATTCCAGCGACATGACTGTTGAAGAGAAAGTGAGACAAATAAAGGAAAAAAAATACAGTGATTACGAAAGACAAAAAGAAAGAGAAAAAGAGGAAGAGCAAGAGGAAAAAAATCAGGGTTCCCAGGAGCTAATGGAAGAATATCCGGAACCTACGGAAGAAGACGATAAAAAGGGCAAAGAAGAAGAAAAAGTTGTCCGGGCACCCTCACAGCAAAAGGCCAAAAAGCGAGCACAAAGAAAGAAACCAGGGAAAAAATCAAAAATTGAAGAAATACAGGAAGAGTTTGACGTTGAAAAAGGAATTCTTTATTCAGAAATTCTAAATAAAAAGCATTTTTAAATTATAGAACCGCTAAAACAAAATTTCTTCTAAAACGTTTACAAATTTAACTATTGGATTTGCATAAAATTTTTATGTATTTTTGTGACATAAAATGATTTCCGTTCAGAGGCTATTTGAGCGGATTTCTTTTTTTGTCTTAATTCAGGACATAGAAATTGTATAATTTTTAATAAAAAGAGGTGAAAAATGACACAAATGTCTTACGTTACAAAAGAAGGGTTGGAAAAGCTAAAAGAAGAGCTAAGGCAATTAGAAACCGAAGAAAGACCAAAAATCAAGAAACAAATTGCTGAAGCAAGGGACAAAGGAGACCTTTCAGAAAATGCGGAGTATGATGCAGCAAAAGATGCACAAGGTATGCTGGAAATGCGTATTAGTAAATTAAAAGAGACTATTGCCAATTCACGAATCCTTGACGAATCAAAGATAGATACTTCCACCGTACAGATTATGAACAAGGTTAAAATCAGGAACCAAAAGAATAATGCGGAAATGGAGTATACTATCGTTTCAGAAAGTGAAGCAAACTTAAAAGAAGGTAAAATTTCGGTAAGTTCGCCGATTGCCAAAGGATTATTAGGTAAAAAGGAGGGTGACGAAGTGGATATAAAAGTCCCTTCGGGTACGATTCCATTTAAAATAATCAGTATTTCACTCTAAAAAAATGCAATTATGGCTTCTATTTTCACAAAAATCATTAACGGCGAAATTCCAAGCTACAAGATAGCTGAAGACGACAATTATTTTGCGTTTCTGGACATCAATCCGTTAAAAAAAGGACATACCCTGGTGATTCCTAAAAAAGAAGTGGATTACCTATTTGACCTCGACGATGATACACTGGCAGGAATGATGAAGTTCTCCAAAAAAATTGCAAAAGCAATAGATAAATCCATTGATTGTAAGCGAGTTGGTGTGGTTGTGCTTGGAATGGAAGTTCCACACGCACACATTCATCTCATCCCGCTTGACAAAGAATCTGATGCAAGTTTCAACCAACCAAAGCTCAAACTGAGCGAACAGGAATTCGAAGAAACGGCAGAAAAAATAAAGAATGCCCTTTATTAAGATATTTTCAGTATTCAAATAGTATAGGATTCATCTCCCCTCTTTCAGTGTCACAATTGAATTCACTCAGTTAATTGAGCGGGTTAGCCTTCCGGCAGTTGCCGCAAAATAAAGAGCAACGGGCAGGCCAATAACGCGTTTTCTCATAACAACTATATAACAAAAAACCTCAAAAAATTCAAAGAACTTAACCTTAATAAAAATCCAGGCTAAAAAGGCAAATAAATTAGCAGACGCTGAAAATCAGCTTTGCCCCATCCCTAAAGGGTGGCTGATTTTCAGCTGTTTATTCTGGCAGTCGCAGGTGTCATAATATTTAATAAGTTATTACAAAATTTCCTCTTAATCACTGCAACTTTTTAACCGCAATCCTGTAAAAAGAAATGAATTAAAATCACAACAACATGAAACTTATAAAATATTTTTTGATCGTTTCCCTGCTTGCTACAATATACTCTTGTGAAGAACTAGAAGATATTTTCGGTGAAGATTCTACCGGGTTAAGCGAGAAAGAAGTGGTTCAGGGGCTGAAAACTGCTCTGCAAGTAGGAGCAGATACATCGGTGGCTGTGACATCACAAGTCGATGGTTACTACAAAGATGAAGTAATAAAAATACTTATGCCGGAAGAGGCACAGGTAATTAAACAATATGCTGAAGATTTGGGCCTCTCCTCAGAAGTGGATAAATTCATAAAATCCATGAACCGGGCTGCCGAAGATGCAGCAAGTGAAGCATCTCCGATATTTTCAGATGCCATTACTTCCCTTTCAATTTCTGATGGCTGGGATATTCTCAATGGTACAAATCCGGCCGATCCGAATACAGAAAGTGAATTTGACTCAACCGCGGCTACACAATATCTTGTATCAACAACACACACCCCATTGTTTGATGCTTTTCAGCCGAAAATACAAACTTCTCTGGATAAAGATTTGGTTGGAAGTACATCAACAAATGAAATCTGGGAATATATTACTACTACTTATAATGCTGTTGCTTACATCTATGGTGAAGACCAGGTTAATACAGATCTGGATGAATATGTTACAGAAGAAGCCCTTGACGGCCTCTTTCATAAAGTCGGCAAAGAAGAAGTTGAAATTCGCCGCGATCCTTTACAATGGATTGACACGCAAGTGGGTGACATTCTCAAAAAAGTCTTTGATTCATAATAAACATTCCATATAACCCAATAATCATCTTTTCTATGAAGATAACACGATTCATTATAGCAGCATCGCTTGGATTGCTGCTTTTTTCTAATTGTTCAGATTCCAAACAGGAAGACCCGACATATAAAGAAAAAATTCATAACTGGCAGGAAGAACGTCTTAAAAACTTAAAAGCAGAGGATGGCTGGCTCAATCTTGCAGGCCTATACTGGTTAGAAAAGGGGAAAAACACGATCGGCAGTGATTCAACAAACAACATCGTTTTTCCTGCTAAAGCACCCAAACATTTAGGCGCTGTTCATCTACAAAACAATAAAATCGAATTCCGCGCGGAAGAAGAAGCAATGGTGGCAAACCAGGAAGGTGAAAAAATAGATACTGCCATAATGAACCACGATCAACAGGATAGCACAACTGTTCTTCAAAATGGACCACTCAGATGGTTTGTCATTAAAAGAGGAGACAAATTTGGTATTCGTTTGCGCGATCTACAAAGTCCGCTGCTGGATAAAGTCGATTCCATTCCTGCATTCCCCATAAAACGGAAATGGAAAGTTGAAGCCGAATTTATCCCTTATGAAGAAGAGAAGTATATGGAAGTTCCCAACGTTCTGGGAAGCACAACCAAAGAAAAAATACACGGTGAGCTACAATTTCAAATTAAAGACAAGAAATATACGCTAGTACCGATGGGCGATCGCGATCATCTGTTCGTGGTATTTGGTGACCAGACAAATGCTGAACAAACTTATGGTGGCGGAAGATTTCTATCCGTAGCGTCACCCGATGAAGAAAATAAAACGAATCTTGATTTCAATAAAGCATACAACCCACCATGTGCATTCACTCCTTATGCAACATGTCCGCTGCCGCCAAGTCAAAACAGGCTTTCTGTGGAAGTGAAAGCCGGGGAAAAAGCTCCGGACATTGAAGTTCCTCATCATTAGCCAGGGAAATATTTTTTGCCGAAATAATTTCTGATTATGATTAAATATATTATACCTTTATGGAGCGAAAAGCATTTACCTGATGTAGTATGAAAATAATTCCATGGATAGCTGCCACAATTCTAATAGTAACTTCCGGCTTCCTAAATGCGCAGGATTATTTTCAACAAGAGGTTGATTATACGATTCAGGTTAAGCTGGATGATCAAAACCATTTTCTTAAGGGTGTCGAACAAATCGAATATACAAATAATGCACCGGAAGCACTTACGGAAATCTATTTCCATTTATCGCCAAATGCTTACAAGAACAATCAAACTTATCTTGCTAAGGAGCAATTCCGGCGGGAAGGCAAACATTACCTTTTCAGCATCTATTCCCAGAGTGGATTCATTGATTCCCTGAATTTTACAGTGAACAACGAGGAAATTAACTGGGATTATCATCAAAAACATATAGACATTTGCCGGCTTAAACTCAACGAGCCACTGAAAGCGGGTGAAACAATTACAATAAAAACGCCATTCCGGATAAAAATACCTTTAGCTGTGACCTCCCGGCTGGGGCATGTAGACCAGTCCTACAAAATCAGCCAATGGTTTCCCAGGCCTGCTGTTTACAATACTGAAGGATGGCATGTAAATCCTTATCGGGATCTCGGAAAATCTTACTCAGAGTATGGATCATTCGATGTCTCCATTACACTTCCCGAAAATTATATAGTTGCAGCTCCGGGACAACTGATGACGAAGTCAGAGAAAAAACGATTAAACCAAATTGAAAAGCAAACAAGACAAAAGCTGGGATTTAATGCCGATGATATGGCTATTCCCGAATCCAGCACGGCGCTTAAAACAATTCGTTATGAAGTTGACTCTATTACCGACTTTGCATGGTTTGCAGACAAAAGATACCACCTGTTGACAAATGAAGTATCTTTGCCTCATTCTCCGAAAAAAGTAACAATCCGTACTTTCTTTACCAACGAACAAGCTGATTTATGGCAGAATGCAAATAAATATATCAGCCAGGCACTTCAGAAGTATTCCGGTTGGTATGGCAACTATCCCTATGAAAACTTCACAGCGGTGACAGGTGTTCCGGGTTCAGACGCAGAAAATGAAAGCTATGTTGCAATAACATCCACCAAATTTTGTAAAACAAAAAAACAGCTTGAGAAATCAATTATTCAGGGGCTAAGTCATAACTGGTCTTCCGGGATGCTGAATTTCGACTCTAAAAAGTATCCGTTCCTTCCGGAAGGTTTTGCAAAATTTAACGAAATCAGATTTTTAAAAGACAAATACGGCAATGAAAACCAATTACATAAACATTATAACCTCAATGACAACATAGCTGCTGTTTTAGGCATAACGCATCTGGATTATACCGATGAGCCGGAACAAATGTATTATTTCAATGCAAGGAAAAACAGCGATCAGCCTACCAACACTCCAATGGAAGACATCACCCGGGGCAATTACTATGGAATCACACAAGCCAAAACAGCAAAAGCCTTTCAACACCTCTCTGAGTATTTAGAGAAGAAGCAATTTGACAGGCTGATGCAGGATTTTTTTTCAGAATGGAAATACAAACATCCAACACCAGAAGATTTGGCAAAGCTTTTTCAAAAGCAAACCAACAAAGACTTAAGCTGGTTTTTTGAAAAGGCACTGAAGACAAAGGAAAAAAACGATTATTCGATTTTAAGGCACAAGGACAACAAGGTACTGATAAAAAATAAAGGAACGATTCCAGCCCCGGTTGTCATAAACGGAAGAAACAACGGAGAGACAGCATTCTCAAAATGGTTTGAGGGTTTTGAGGGGAAAAAATGGCTGGACATTCCCGCCGGTAGTTATGAAAAAATTATCATTGACCCGGAGCATGTTATGCTGGAGCTATACCGAAAAAATAATACGCTCAAAACACAGGGGCTTTTTAAAAGAACGGAACCACTAAAACTTCAGTTTGCAGGTTTATTCAGCAACCCACAGTACACAGAGTTAAATTTTCTTCCGGCCTTAGCGTGGAATTCCTACGATAAACTGATGATTGGAATGCTTTCGTATGATCCTCCGCTTCCACCGGATAAATTTGACTACTTGCTTTCCCCGCTATATTCGATAGGAACCAATAATTTTGGGGGCAAAGGTTATGCTGAATTCAATATGTATCCAAATCATCTGTTTCAGCAAATTCAGATGAAAGTATCAGGAAAACGATTTGGCTATTCAGACTATTACAGCGAAAGTTACAATCAACTACAAGGCGAACTCAACTTTAGATTCAGCAACAACCAATACACAACACCCGGATGGAATGAAATAAAATTTAAAGCTACCCATGCCACTGACATTGTAGATATTTTAGACCGAATCCATGGACAGGAGCAACAATCGCTCAGCTACAACCATTTTTTGGAGGCATCTTTCACTCATGATTATTCAGACAAAAGCATCAACCCGTATAGTTTTCAGGCAGGTGTGGAGTGGTCAGAAAGATTTATGAAAACTTCATTCGAGGCAAAATATAAATATTCCTATTATATGAATGAAGGACTATCTATCCGTCTTTTTGGTGGCATGTTTCTTGAAAAAAACGAAAATCTTCCATGGAATTATGCACTGCACCTAAGCGGCGGCAATGGCTGGCAGGACTACAAATACGAACGCACATTTATCGGGCGTTTTGAAGGACCGCTTGATGAGAATGCCAATCAACTATATGTACAGCAATACTACCCGGACGAAGGAGGTTTTACAGTATATTCACCACTTGGCTCCACCAAAGACTGGCTTTTGTCACTTAATATAACTTCCATATTACCCATAATCGATGCGCTTCCCTTACATGCTTACGCAAATGCAGGCGCCTTTGGCAGCAGTCGTTCCATACCCGACACAGACATTTCAAATAAAACATGGGCTTACGAGGGCGGGATAAAGTTCTCTTTCCTCAATGCAGTCGATATTTATTTCCCTGTGTTCACATCAGAAAATCTAAAACAAGCGAGCCGGTATATCACAAATCGTTATGGAGAAAAAATCAGGTTTCACGTGAAATTTGATCTGCTGAACTCCCGAAATTTAAGGAAAGAATTAAAATCTTTATATTAAAATATTGTTCCATTGTTTAATTGTTGAATTGTTTATTGCTGTTAAAATATACGGTCGGATTATTGAAGCTTTTTATTAATTTCATCTCGTCCATAGTATTATTGTAAGATTTCGAATCAATAGAGTGGCCTACCCTAAAAGTTATTCTGTAAATTAACTAAGTCCCTATATTTTGGATATTCGAATTACCACAATAATTTAAGTTTATGGTATAATGACGCTTCTGCTGCCGCGTAATATAATTTTGTAGTAAATCAAGGAA
>CAYFRV010000033.1:0-1371 GCA_964345495.1 uncultured Bacteroidales bacterium
CACATTTCTACAACAGTTGCAATCTTTGGTAACAAAAGCCTTAGAATCTGGGGTTATAGTCACCCGATAATTCTGAGCCAAATGTGTAGGTGAAGCCAATGTGCCCGTCAAACTGGTAATTTGTTGATCTTCGCCGTTGCTCTAAAAGAATCTCTTCAGTGGACATATCTTCCATAGGAATGGCAACAAGATCATTTATGAAATCAAATTCTGCATCCACCGTTAATGAGAATCCTTTAAACAACCTTAAACTCAGTGATGAAAATAATTCAACACTGTTTGAGCTAAAATCGTGAAAATGGTGAGATCCGGTAACGCCTGCACGAATGCTCCCCCACGGTTGTTGAAAGTCAGCCGAAAGCACAATGGATTGGCCCCATAAAGTCTCCTCTGTTTCCCCGTAAATAGTTTCTGAAATATAATCATTGTAAGCATAATTAAGTTTATAAGCGAATGAGATGGAACGTTTTGTTGCTTCGCTATAGGGGAAAAGGCTATATTCTATTCCCGGAGATGTTTCAATCTGGAAATCCATGTTGTGATAAGTGCTTGACAATAAATCAGTAAACAGCCCTACGCCCCAGTGATTTCCAATGCTTTTTATTAAATACCCATGAAAACCGTCCCTATGAGTAATATTTGTTATGGAAGAACCATTGACTTCATAATCATCATAATTGTAATTAAAATATGGTCGTGCTCTTATTTTCCAATCTTCTGTGACTTTATCCGCATATATCCCGTATCTGATATGCATTGAGTTGCGTGTCTGTTCAGAGTCAAAATAGCCTCCGCCATAGATTTCGAACACCCATCTTTTCCATGGATCCGTTTCTTCTGTTTCGTTGACTTGCATACTATCATTTTCATAATCTATGGATAGTTTGTCCATCATACGCCCATCATTGGCAATATAAGGAGCTAATCCGATTTTCAACATTTTTGTATAGCCCTCCCGTGTCTCGTGTTTGGTTTCGGATGAAGAGGACCAGTATTCCAATTCATTATCCATTCCACTGAAATTCCGGCGACCAATTAACCTTATTTTATAAACGGTACCTGCCTGGCCTGCTTCATGTCTTGTCATGATTATATGTACATCAGCCAGTTCCTTATCACGCACATAATCAACTATAGGAATCTCCTGTCTTATGAAATTTTTATCGCCCCAATGCTGAAGATCAAGAAATACCTTCAAATTACCTTCTGACAACTGATTTCTACTGGTGTCCTGATAGAGCATGTTGTCATTTGATAAAGAATTTAGGGATATTAAGCCAAAAATGATACTTAAGAGAAGTGTATTTTTTTGAAAAATTGTTTTTACAGACATATAAAAAATAAGGGTTTATGGTTTTTATATAAGACAAA
>CAYFRV010000033.1:1471-17970 GCA_964345495.1 uncultured Bacteroidales bacterium
ATTGTTTTTACAGACATATAAAAAATAAGGGTTTATGGTTTTTATATAAGACAAAAACAGA
The DNA here is from genome assembly GCA_964345495.1 of uncultured Bacteroidales bacterium. Taxonomy (GTDB): domain Bacteria; phylum Bacteroidota; class Bacteroidia; order Bacteroidales; family UBA12077; genus JAGXLC01. The sequence continues at coordinate 1,533 of CAYFRV010000033.1, forward strand.
ATGAATAAGTTTAAACTTCTGTTTTTTATATTGTTTTATTGTTCTATTGTTGAATGAAGTAAAGGATGAGGCCAGGGCTAAGGCTAAAAAATGCTTCACGCAGATTTCACACCTGCCTGCGGCGAGGCAGGGATTTACGCAGATTTTAATTATGCAGCATGATCAAAACAAATTGATAGGAGACATATCATTTATGATGTTAAACCTAATAATACTATCGTAATTAAAAATTTTGTGCTTTTCATAATCATTTATTTTTTATTACAAAAAAAATGATGAATTTGGTCTAAAAAATAACGATATGACACATCCCATCAGAAATGCACTTTTAGGACTTGTAGTTGGAGATGCGCTGGGTGTTCCGGTTGAATTTCAGGACAGATCAACGTTAAAGGAAAATCCGGTTACGGATATGACTGGTTACGGAACCTATAACCAACCACCAGGCACATGGTCGGATGACAGCTCCCTGGCACTTTGCCTGGCGGATGAGCTTTCAAAAGGCTTTAACCTTCAGAACATTGCAAATAGTTTTGTCAAATGGCTTTACGCCAATCACTGGACACCATACGGGGAGGTATTTGATGTGGGGAACTCCACAGAGAAGGCAATTACTAGGCTTGAAGGAGGAGTTCCACCGGAACAATCCGGGGAAACCGATAAAAACTCCAATGGCAATGGTTCGCTGATGCGTATTCTTCCATTGCTTTTTCATGTAAAGGATGTCGCAGACGAGCTGGAACGATATGAAGTCATACGCCAGGTTTCTGCGATTACTCACGCCCACGTTCGATCTACTTTGTCGTGTTTCTATTACCTGGAGTTTGCCCGTTTCATATTTGACAGCCATTCACCCCAATCTGCTTATAAAAAAGCGAATCAGAGCTTTCTCGGATTAACAGAAAAATTTCAAATCGACAAAGACGAAGTAGCCAATTTTGACCGATTAACAAAAGGAACAATTGATACATTCGAGGAAGAGAATATATACTCTGACACTTACGTAATCTACACGCTGGAAGCTTCAATTTGGTGCATCCTGACAACCAACAACTATAAAGAAGCGGTCTTGAAGGCCGTCAACCTGGGGAAAGATACAGATACAAATGCTGCTGTCACCGGCGGTTTGGCCGGATTAATTTATACAGCAGAAAACATACCAAAAGAATGGGTGAATAAAATAGCGAGACTGGAGGATATTGAAGAGGTGGCCAGGCGGCTGAATAATGGTTATAGTTGATTTTACTTGTTTACTTTTTTATATGCAGATATCTGGACTTCCTTTTTGGTGTATCTCTATAGAATATTTTTTTACTGACAAACCTGATATCTTCAATCGTATATAGAGCGTTGGGGTTATATTTTTTGATTATTTCTTTGATTTGATTGATCCGGTTACGTTTGATTATAACATATACTACTCCTACCTCTCCATTAATTCCATTTCCCTTCAGGGATGTGATCCCATATCCTTCATTTTTGAGATGTTGAAGCAATTGATCCGGTGATTTTTTTGTAATAATTCGAATTAACTCATGACCCAGCGTGAGATGTTCCTCTATAACCATGCCTATATAATTTCCGGTAGCAAACCCTCCGGCATAAGCTACGTAAGTTAACCAGTGGTCAAGATTATGGATTACTTTTGAAATTACGATAATCCAGATCATCAGTTCTACAAAAGCTATTAAAGCTACCCAGTTTTTATAACCTTTAGAAACGAAGATTATACGTAAAGTGCCGAGAGACACATCACAAATTCGGGCAAAGAAAATGAATAGGGCTATTTGGATCATGGTATCAGGATTGTATTAAAAAAACCCCGGGGAATTGCCCGGGGTCCCTTTATTCGTTCTCTTCCATCTGAGTTTTTTCTTTGGTTTTTTTACCTTTCTTGCCTTTTCCAAAAGCCTGCTTTTGTTTTTTTTCTTTAGCAAGTTTTTTTTCCTGTTTCTGTCGTTTCATTATTTTTAAATTTAATGGTTAAATAGATCTAATTTATTGCGATATGCCTTGACGGCCTTGTTTTCGTTTCTTCTTTTTTGGGTATTAGAATATTCAGAATTCCATCCATGTATGTTGCTTCTATCTGCTCTTCTTTTACAGACCTTGGAAGAGTAAAAGATCTGTTGAAATGTGTGTAGCAGTATTCTTTACGCATATATTTCCGTCTTTTTTTCTCTGTTGTTTCTTCTCTGTTAGCGGAGATGGTTAATACATTATTTTCAAGGTTAATGTTGAAATCTGTTTTTACCATACCCGGAGCTGCAACTTCGACTTGAAACCGGTCCCTGTCTTCCAAAATATTTACAGATGGCAGTGTTCTTTTACCAGAGGTATCTTCAATTTCAGACCAAAAATGTGTGTCCAGAAAGTCGTCTACCCAACTTGGGAGCAACGAATTTTTTCTTTGTTTTGATAACATTGCGTTTCCCTCCTTATACTATGTTAATTGTCTGTTGTTTTGACGAAAAATTTTCATAAAGTCACTTTTTTGTTAGCTTTAAAAATGATTATTTTTCACTTGCATCATATTAGTTTTTGACTTACTTGTGACTTTAGATTTTTAACGTTGCTTTAGATTATCCTGTCTTTTAACTCCCTTTCATAATTTGGCCTTAATTTGCAGACCCTGACTATTGAAAAGCAAGGACTATTTCCCGTTCCGGAACAATTCAGAATTTTTATTCTAAAACCTAAATGCTAAAGTTGATTTGTAACCGCCTTATCGGTATAATTTTTATAAAATAAAATAAATGGTTAAATTCGAATAGTTATAATTGTTAATAATCCTTAATAATGAAAAAGGTTATTTGTGGCTTCTTAATATTTCTACTTTGCCTGTCTGTGAGCTTTTCTTTTTCTCAGATCAAGCGAACAGGTTTGCCTTTTATACGTAATTATGAAAGAAACGAATTTAATGGAGGCCGCCAGACCTGGGATATAACACAAAATGACCAAAACTTAATATTTTTCGCTAATAATTCGGGGATACTGGAATTTGACGGAACAAACTGGAATCTTTATCCCGTTTCAAACAGGTCTATAGTAAGGTCGGTTGCCTCAGGAGACGATGGAAAAATATATGCAGGAGCCTATAATGAATTCGGGTTCCTCCAGACTATCGAAAATGGAAAGCGAACGTATCATTCTTTAACAGAAAAAATCCCTGCTGAATATAAGGATTTTGGAGAAATCTGGCGGATTTTTCCGATTGAAAATGGTGTTATATTTCAATCTTTTACCTCTGTGTTTTTTTATAAAGATGATACGATAAAAGTGTTGGCGCATGACAGGAAATTCCATTTTTCTTTTTATGTGAATGGAGACCTTTATATTTCAGAAGAAAACGAAGGACTGATGAAATATAACGGACAGGAATTTGAATCTGTTCCCGGAGGCTCCTTTTTTAAAAAAGAAAAGAGAATATGGGCAATGCAAACCTTTGACTCGACACGATTACTTATAGGCACACAAAATGATGGAATTTTTATTTATCAAAACGGGGATATTAAACAATGGACTAATGAAGCAAATGATTTTATAAGGCGGAATCAACTTTTTCAGATAACCCGCCTGCCTGCCGGCGAGGCAGGGATTTCAGATAATTTTTTTGCATTGGGTTCAATACAGAACGGGGTGATAGTGGTGAATAAGGATGGAGAAATTCTTCAGCATATTAATAAGGAAAGGGGCCTTCAGAATAATACCATTTTAAGTGCTTTTAGCGATCATGAGGGGAACCTGTGGATGGGACTGGATAATGGAATTGACTATTTAGAGCTCAACTCCCCGGTCACCTATATTGGAGAAGGATTTAATCTTGAAGGCACCGGGTATTCAACAGCACTATATGAGGATAAATTATATCTTGGAACAAATCAGGCATTATTTTATAATAGTTATTCGCTGGAAAATGGGTTGCTTCATATTGATAACAATTTTAAGATTGTCGATGGCACAAAAGGTCAGGTTTGGAATCTGAGTAAAATAAACGGAGAATTATTTTGCGGCCATAACAACGGAGCATACATAGTAGAAGGAACCTCAGCCAGGAAAATATCCGATGTACAAGGTGGCTGGAACTTCTTACAGGTTCCCGGCTATCCTGAATATATGCTTCAGGGAACCTACACAGGAATAGCCAGGCTAAAAAAAGAAGAAGGAAAATGGGAATTCGATCGAATGATCAAAGGATTTAAGGAATCAAGCAGGATTGAAACATGGGACAATTACGGAAACTTATGGATTTCTCATGGATACAAGGGAGTTTACCGACTCCGCTTCAATGATAGGTTAGATAGTGTTATTCAAACCAGTATCTACAACGATAAACATGGATTGCCTTCCAGGCTGGGAAATAATGTTTTTAGTCTTGATGACAAAATCTATGCTGCTACAGAAGAGGGGATATACAGATTTGTGTTTTTTGCAGACCATTTTGAGAAAGATACCTTACTTTCCAAAAATTTGAATGGTGGAAAGGTAAGCGATCTAAGGAAAGATAAATATGGAAATCTTTGGTATTTTTCAAATTACAGTAAAAATATCGGATTAATAAAAGGGAAAGGTAGTCCCCAATGCTTCGATAATATTGAGGTTTTGCATAAGCTGGACAAAAACTATGTGCCCGCCTTTGAACACATAAACGTAATCGATTCCTCAAATATCATTATAGGAACTGTAGATGGTTTTGCCCATTTTGATCCTACTTTTAAAGTAAGCGATTCTGCCCGTTTTGAAACATTGCTTCGTAAATTTACCTTCTTTTGTAAACGCGATACAATGAGTTTTTATAATATCAACGGAGCATTGCAGGAAAAAAAGAGAGAGATTAAGCTTAATGAACTAAAATCTATAAAAATAGACTTTTCAGCCACTTTTTATGAAGATTTAGATCAGAACCAGTTTAGTTTTTTCATGGAAGGGTATGATGAAAACTGGTCTGACTGGAGTGGCCAGACGATGAAAGAGTACACAAATTTGTCACCCGGGGAATATAAGTTCCGTGTGAAGGCTAAAAATATATATGGTAGGGAAAGCAAAATCAGTGAATTTCAATTTAGTATTCTTCCTCCATGGTATAGAACAATTTGGGCTTATATTGTCTATGCAATTTTATTTGGGGGAATGGTTTATTTCTTTATCTATTACCTGAAGCGGAAAATTCAGAAAGAAAAGTTGGAGTTGAAAGAAAAACAGAAGGAAGAACTAAGAAAACAAAGAGAGCAGTATGAGCTGGAACGGCTGGAGATGGACAACAGAATTATTAAATTGAAAAACGAAAAATTACAATCCGATATTAACAGCGAAAGAGCGCAAGTTGAACTGAAAAACAAAGAACTTGCTTCACAGGCAATAAATATTAATCGAAAAAATGAAATACTCTCCTATATTATCAATGAGCTTGAAAAAGTTAATAAAAAGGTTAATCCGGATGCACAATTTCAAATTAAATTGCTCAATAAAAAGATACAAGAAGATGTAAACCTGGAAGAAGACTGGAAACACTTCAAACAATACTTCGATGAAGTGCAGGGGGATTTTATAAAGCGAATAAAAGAACAATACCCCGAATTAACACCCAATGACCTTAAACTGTGTGCATACTTGCGAATGAACCTTTCAACAAAGGAAATAGCTCCTTTCCTTGGCATAACACCCCGTGGAGTGGAAATTCACCGCTATCGCTTAAGGAAGAAGCTTGGTTTATCCCGCGATGTTAACCTGGTGGAGTTTTTATTAAACATATAATAAAAGCCTTTTTTTAATCGCATTTCCACTTTTTTCATAATTCATTTTGTAGAACCCTTTTTTATTCTTAATGCCTTAGCATCAATAGTTTATTTCTAAATATGATGTGTTGCTATTTGGGATGATGTGATATTGATGTGTTTCACATAAACCCTTGATGAGTTTGTATAACAGCAAAAAAATTGACTTTAATACTATAAACCTTTAACATTGTTTAAAGCAAATTCAAAAAAGTGCGCTAATATAATATATAATATTTATTCAATATATAAGATGAAAAAAATAAGCTACATAACAGTCATTCTTTTAGTCCTTTTCGCAGGATGTAACAGTAAAGCAAACGTTTCAGACGGCTCAGAAGATGAAAACAGTCGAAGAGTAGACTCCATATTATCAGAAATGACGCTCGAGGAAAAAGTCGGTCAGATGACCCAGATAACCCTCTCTCATTTTCTGAAAAGTGACGAAAATGGTGTAACAGAACCCTTCACTATTGATACCGCTCGCCTAAGGAAAGCTCTGGTTGATTATAATGTAGGTTCCATTTTAAATTGCGGAGGTCATGCTAATAGCCTGGAAAAATGGCATGAAATTATCTCCACTATACAAGATATGGCCATGAATGAAACCCGATTACAAATTCCTGTATTATATGGTATTGACGCTATTCATGGGGCAAATTACACAAAGAATGCAACCCTCTTTCCTCAACAAATTGGGCAGGCAGCCACGTGGAATCCTGAAATAAGCCGCAACATAGGCACAATAACAGCTTATGAAACGAGGGCTTCTGGTATTCCGTGGAATTTTTCACCTGTATTAGGATTAGGACGTGAGCCTGCATGGCCGCGATTCTGGGAAACATTCGGTGAAGATGTACACCTTGCTTCGGTTATGGGAACAGCATTGTCTGAAGGTTATCAAGGGGGGCGCTTATCGGATGATTCAACCAAAGTTGCTGCCTGCATTAAACATTATGTGGGGTATTCTGCACCGAATTCCGGAAAAGACCGCACCCCGGCTTCTATTCCGGAAAGGGAGCTAAGAGAATACTTCCTGCCTCCTTTCGAAGCTTCAATTAAAGCAGGTGCTAAAACAGTGATGGTTAATTCAGCTGAAATAAACGGCACACCTGTGCATGCTGACAAGTATTTACTTACGGATCTCCTAAAAGAAGAATTGAATTTTGACGGTCTTGTGGTGAGTGACTGGAGTGATATTCACTATTTGCATGATCGCCACAAAATAGCAGCCTCCCAGAAAGAGGCTGTAAAAATAGCAGTGAACGCTGGTATAGACATGAGTATGGTTCCCGAAAGTTATGATTTCTTTGAATACCTTGTTGAATTGGTTGAAGAGGGAGAAGTTCCTGAAGAAAGAGTTAATGATGCAGTCAGGAGAATATTAAAAGTTAAGATGCAACTGGGCTTGTTTGAAAAGCCATATACCGATTATAAAAATTATCCGAATTTTGCTTCACAGGAGTTTTCTTCCTTTAACCTCCATGCTGCAGAAGAGTCTATGACACTGTTAAAAAACACAAATAATGTATTGCCCCTGAATAAAGCTTCCAATGTCTTAGTAACAGGCCCGACAGCTAATTCGATGACAGCACTAAATGGTGGATGGACGTATACCTGGCAAGGGAGAGAAACGGACAAATATATTGAGGAGAATAATACAATATTGGAGGCTGTTCAGAATAAAATTGGCAAACAAAATGTGACTTATGTCCCCGGATCCGACTTTGATGAGGCTGTAAATATTGAACAGGCTTCACGTGCAGCTCAAAAGGCAGATCATATTGTTTTATGCCTGGGAGAAGATGCATATTGCGAAAAACCGGGCGATATCAATGATCTTTACCTGCCCGATGCTCAAAAAGAACTGGCAATGCAGCTAGCTGCAACCGGAAAACCTGTTACGCTCGTCCTTGTTGAAGGGCGACCACGATTGATTTCAAAGTTTGAGGAAAAGATGGACGGCATTTTAATGGCCTATTTACCTGGAAATCGTGGGGGAGATGCCATTGCAAATGTATTGTTCGGTGATGTCAATCCTTCCGGGAAATTGCCTTTCACCTATCCAAAATACCCGAATGCACTAGAGACGTATGATCGGAAACATACTGAAAATCTTGATGAGGTAAAAAGTGAAACTTCTTACAATCCACAGTTCGAATTTGGCCATGGATTAAGTTACACTGATTTCGCCTATTCAGATATGCAAGTGAGCGATTCAATTATTAGTGAAGGAAATCCAATTGATATAATGGTTAAAGTGAAGAACAAAGGAGCAAGAAAAGGAAAAGAGGCAATACTTCTTTATGTAAGCGATCATTATGCCAGCATTACACCTTCTGTGAAAAAATTAAAAAAATTTAAAAAGATTACGCTTGATGCAGGGAAATCAGAAACTGTAGGTTTCACTATAGATAAAGAAGATCTGTCATTTATAGGAAAAGATAACAACCGGATTACAGAGAAAGGAAGATTTACAATAAGTGTAGGGAATTTGAAAACCCAAATAAAATTGGAATAAGAAGTATCATTAATTGATTTTTTTGATCCGGAATTGCAAACGTTTTCGGGATTATAAGAATCAAATACAAATGATAAGATAAAATAATAAAAGAGTAAGTAAACGAATAAAAACTATATCCAAATGAAAAAAGGTGTTTTAACATTGTTCATACTATTGACCTACGTTTTTGCTTTTGGCCAGGAAACAACCATAACCGGTACAGTTACCGACTCAGCTGATGGTTCATCCCTGCCGGGAGTGAATATTTATGTAGAAGGAACTACAATCGGTACATCATCAGATATGGATGGAAATTACCAAATTAAAGTACCCAGTGATAGCAAATCTTTAATATTTTCATTCGTAGGGTATCAGCAGAAAGAAGTTACGATTGGTGACCGTACAAAGATTGATGTCGCTTTGAGGGAATCGGTGGAATCGCTTGAGGAAGTAGTGGTTGTTGGTTACGGTACACAGAAGAAAAGCCTTGTCAGCGGATCTATTTCAAAGATGACTGCAGATGGCCTGAACCAGAATCAATCAAGGATAGAACAATCGATCCAGGGAAAAACGGCCGGGGTGAATATTATGCAGGAATCCGGTTCACCAGGAGGAGATATGACTATCCGTATTCGTGGAACAAGTAGCAATATGAATTCCGATCCACTTTTTATTGTTGATGGAATGCGGACAGATGGGATGGAGTACCTAAATCCCAATGATATTGAATCAATTGAAGTATTAAAAGATGCTGCCTCGGCAGCAATTTATGGTGCAGAAGGCGCTAATGGTGTTGTTCTTGTTACCACAAAATCAGCAGAAAAAGGTGAATCCAAAATCAATTATAATTTTAGCCATGGCTGGCAAGAGGCTGCAAACTATGTTGAGGTGATGGATGCCAAACAATACGCAGGTTATTTTCGTGAAGGACGGCGCCATGAGATTTTAAGCCAGTACCCACCAGATCAGGATATTCCTGAAGAATTGATAAATAAACTCATAGATAATTCTTATCCTTTTTCCCCGGATACACTGGGGACAGGAACAAACTGGATGAATGAGATTTTTCAGATGGCGCCAATGCAACAACATAATTTGTCTATTGAAGGGGGTTCTGAAAAAACCAATGTGTTTGCATCTGCTTCATATTATGACCAGGATGGTATAGTTGGAGGAAATAAAGCAAATTTTAACCGCACAACAGTACGTTTAAACCTGGATCATGAGGTGAAAGACTGGCTAAAGGTAGGAAGTAAGATATCCTATACAAATTTAAAACGAAAGAATATTAATGAAAATAATGAATTCGGCGGAGTGATCAGCAATGCAATGGCTATTGACCCGCTTACTTCGGTTTATGTTGATGACATTGAGGATTTGCCTGATAAATATCTACCACAGATCTACGACAATTTCAGTAATCCTGAAAATTCATCTTTGAAAGCTCCGGGGAATAATGGGTATTTTGGCATGTCTCCCTATGTGCAGAACGAGATTGTTAATCCTGTTGCGCAAATTAATAATACTCATAACAGATGGCAACAAGATAAATTAGTGGCCGGTTTTTTCGCTGAATTCAAACCATTGGAGAATTTAAACATTCGCTCAAGTTATGACATTGACCTGGCTTATGGAAATTCTTTATATTGGGAACCTGAATATTATTACCATTCAATAAATTACAATTATAGAAACAGTACAGGCCAATCTACTGATAAATGGTTCACCTGGCAATTAGAAAATGTGGCTGATTATTCGAAAGATATTGGTGAGCATTCCATGAATTTTATGGCGGGTATGACAGCCAGAGAATACAGCCATTTTAATCTTAATGGCAGAGGAGAAGTGCTCCAGGAAGAGAGTTGGAATTTTGCTGTATTGGATGCAGTTTTAAGTGACACAACCCGTTCAGCAGCAGGCGGATACAGGGACGAAAACCGCCTCCTTTCCTATTTTGGACGTGTACAATATGATTTTAGCGAAAAGTATATGTTGAATGCTACACTCCGAGCAGATGGCTCTTCAAAATTATCTGAAGGGAATAAATTCAGGTATTTCCCATCACTTTCTCTTGGTTGGATTGTAAGTAAGGAAAATTTTGGAATGCCTGATTTTATAAATTTCTTAAAATTAAGAGCTAGTTGGGGACGAAACGGTTCAATCAGATCTTTGGGGAATTTCGAATATGTCTCTACGATTTTAAGCAATGCTGAATCCAGTTATTATTTGAGTGGCGGAAATAAATTAACCGGTGCCGAACCCGGCCAGCTTGCCAATCCTGATTTAGTATGGGAAACCAGTGAACAAATTGATATAGGCCTGGATATATACTTTTTCCAAAACCAGCTGACTCTCTCAGCAGATTATTTTGAAAAGACAACAATAGACTTAATCACTGACGGGCCGGTCCCACTGTATGTCGGAAACGACCAGCCCAAAGTAAATGCCGGGGATGTTGTAAACAGTGGGTTTGAATTTGAACTCGGGCACAAAAAAAGAATGGGCTCTTTTTCATACGACATTAAAGCTATGGCATCACATCTGACAAATGAAGTTACCTACATTGGTAATAAAGCTTCGGTGCTTGTTGGAGCAAATTTAGGAACAACCGGGGCGATTACACGTTCTGAAGAAGGTAAGCCCATTTGGTTTTTCTATGGTTATCAGGATGATGGAATTTTTAAAAACAGAGATGAAGTCAATTCTTATGTTAATGAAGAAGGAGATTTAATACAACCCAACGCTATAGCAGGAGATGTGAAGTTTAAAGATATCAATGGTGACGGGAAAATAACCGAAGACGACAAAACAATGATTGGCAACCCTCATCCTAAGTGGTCCTTTAGTCTCTCTAGTAATTTTAAATATAAAAATTTTGACCTTAGCTTGTTTTTTAATGGACGGGCTAATGTTGATGTATATTTTGGTGCCTATCGTACTGATTTAAATAAGAACAACAAACCGGAGTTCTTCTATGAAGATGGATGGACGCCTGAAAATACATCTGCAGATTTTCCAAGATACACTGCAGGGGATGCAAACCGGAACTTTTCACATAACAGCATGTTCGTATTTGATGGATCTTTCCTCAGGTTACAAAATGCTGAAATAGGCTATACTCTTCCAAAAACGCTCTCTGGTAAGATTAATGTAGATAAGTTTAGAGTATATGTTTCGGGTCAGAACCTGTTTTTATTAACAAAATATCCGGGAGATCCTGAATTAGGAGATACAGGATATAATGGAAACAGTATAGGAGTGGATCGCGGACTATATCCACGGGCACGCATTTTTTCAGTGGGTGCTAACCTTACTTTTTAAGTTGCATATTAGAATGAATATTAAAAATAAAAAGATATGAAAAAGATAATTTTATTTGGTTTGCTCATTTTTTTCGCTACTTCTTGCTCTGAGGATTGGCTAGAACTGGATCCGATCGGTGAGAAATTTGAGTCAAATTACTATCAAACGGAGGAAGAAATATTTTCCGGACTGGTTTCTGCATACTCAATATTACAACCCAAATATTACAGTGGTTGGTCGTCTTACTATCTTCTTGCAAACTTTCCTAGTGATGACGCTAAAGTAGTTGGTGGAGGACCCGGCGACCGTCCCGAATATCATGAGATAGCAGAGTTCAGAACTGTGCCGACCAATCCTGCCGTATTGCAACTTTGGCGCAGAGACTATTACGGTGCATACAGGGCTAATGTGGTCATTGAAAATGCAAATCCGGAAGCATCTGCAAAATCCAGAGAATACGTTGCTGAAGCCAGATTTCTACGTGCTTATTTCTATTTTGAACTTGTAAGATTTTTTGGAGATGTACCCCTTATAACAGGTGTTTTAAATAGTGACGAATACAACCAACCTAAGGATCCTGCTGAAGAAGTCTTTGAGCAGATCATTAAAGATTTGACTGAAGCTATTCCTGATTTGCCAACAAAAACTGCTTTAGGCAGTAATGAGTTTTACAGAGCTACTAAGGGAGCAGCACAATCTTTGCTGGGGAAAGCTTATCTATACATGGCATCTCCCTATTACCAGGAAACCTACGATTTTCCAAAATCGGCAAATGAATACTATGAGCTTGCTGCCGGCCAGTTTGAACAGGTAATTGACGGAATATATGAACTCGAAGATAATTACGATGATATCTGGCGGTACAGCCATGAACATGGTACAGAATCTATTTTTGAGATAGAATATGCCAACATAAACAGGGCCGGAGATTGGGGAAATGGACGCGTTAATGGCGGAAATATTGATGTTCAGATGTCCGGCCCGCGCGGAATCTCTACTGATACTTTACTGGCAGGCTGGGGTTTTGACATGGTTACCGAAGATTTAATTGCTGCGTATGATGCTGAAGGTGATTCTGCCCGAAAATATGGAACAGCTTATGGTGAAGATTTTCTGAATGAGATTGGAGCCAGCGACTGGGAGAAGAATGAAGGATATACCGGTTGGTTTAGTAAAAAACGTGCGCCTTGGGCACATATTACTTCTGATGTTGACCCGCAGTGGAATTTTGAGACCAATGAACGGATGATTCGCTACGCCGACGTACTCCTTATGTGTGCTGAGGCTTATCTTCAGTCTGGTGCAGGTGATCCATTGCCCCTGGTAAATGAGGTGCGTGAGCGTGCTATGCCTGATGACCCTCTTAGTTCTGTAACCATGGAGGATATTAAACTGGAGCGCAGACTCGAACTTGCTATGGAAGGTCATCGGTTTTTTGACCTGGTACGGTGGGGTGATGCTCCGGATGAACTTGGTGACCTTGGTTTTGTGGAAGGCACACATGAAGTGTTCCCTATTCCACAACAAGAAATTGATAACTCAAACGGGAAACTTGAACAAAACGATGGATATTAATCTATTAGAAATCAATAATTATAATTATAAAAGCTTAAAAATATGGGAATAACATTTAAACACAAAATAACAGTTACTAACGCTCTTAACTATACACTTTTTTTAATTTTTAACTAAAAACCTTAATGCTATGAAAAATTATTTACTTACAACTCTATTCATGTTTGCACTTGTTATAAGTGCGATGGGACAAACCGGCGATACGCTGGTCGACTTTGAAACAGTTCAGGATCCTTTAGTGGAGCCTTTTGACCTTACCAGCTATGAAAATGCTGTTGAAAATCCTAATCAAACAGGAAACACCTCAGATTACGTAGGAAAAGCTGTAAAAGATGGTGATAAGTTCTGGGGTGGGATTAATCTTTATTTCGGTGGAAATGTAGATCTTTCTGCCGATGAAGATTCGATTAAAATTGACTTTTACACAGAAGATGCAGGTGTGAACGATTCTATTTTATTTAAGTTTCAGCTATTTAACCGATACGGTGGTGTTGAAACGGTAGAAGTAGATGTGTATTATTCTGATGAAAATGATACACAGGTTGGAAGCTGGAAGACTCTCAAATACGCTATTCCTGATTCTATTACAGGAGATTACAACCAGATGGTAATATTCTTTGGTTGGGAATATGCAAATGATGGTGATGTTTACTATTTCGATAATGTAACTGTTCCGGGGTATTCCCCTTATGGAACTACAGATGTAACATTTGAAATTACGGATAAGTTTAATAATGCTGAAGATGTAAAATTATTTATTGATGGCTCTGAAGCTACGCTTGATCAGTCAGACAATGTTTATACCAACACTTCAACCCTGGAATCATACAATGTTACTGAAGGACAAAGTCAGGGTATTTATGAGATAGTATATTCTCATGTAGCCAATGGCGAAGAAATTAGAGATACTACAAGTCTCGTGGTAGGTAATTCTACAGGTACTCAAAAAGTAACCCAGCTTATCATTGTTGAAGAGCCGGAAGACGGAACTGCTGATGCCATTAACGTTGGCGATACTCCCCCAACTATCGATGGAGAAATTGATGCAATATGGGATAGTGCCAAAACGCATACTATGCAGAAACGTTCCTGGTGGGGCTCTCCAACAGGTCTGTATTCCATGTGGAAAGTTATGTGGGACATAGATAATGTTTACCTGTTATATATGATTGAAGACGATACACCTCATGCTCATAACTTGGATGCAAATCAATGGGTAAATGACAATGTAGAGACTTTCTTCGATATGGATCAATCAGCCTCTAATGGATTTGATGATAATGACTGGCAAATTCGTACAATCAGAGGCTCTGATGTTTGGACTGGCTCAGAAGGTGTAACAGATACATGGACAGAAGATGTTCAAAGAGCTCAAACTGAAATGGAAAATAACGAAGGCTATATTATTGAAATGGCTATACCATGGGGGTCTTTGTCCGGATCTTTTGTGCCTCTTGATGGAGCTGAGTTTAATTATGATGCTTGTGCTACTGATGTAACTGAAGAAGGTGGATCTCGTGCATATAGAGAATCCTGGGCTACTGCAGGAGATAGTGCCTATTATAGTACAGCAGATTATGGTACGATAACACTTGTTGGAGAAGAGGATGACGATGACGATGATGGGACTGGTATCGGACAGGTTCCTGAATCTTTGAAAAATATAAAGATGTATCCAAATCCGGCTCAAAAGCACATTTCTCTGGAAAACCTGAAAGATGTAAAAACAGTTAGTATTTCCAATGTTTTGGGTGCAACAATAAAAGAAGTGGCTGTGGATGATGAAAAAATGAACATAAGTGTTGAGGGACTGAACGAAGGTATATACTTTGTTATCTTCCGTGATGAAAAAGGACGAAGCAATACGCTTAAATTACTAAAAGAATAGGTTATACAGTAGTTATGATTCTATGTTAGGTGAAAGGCCGTCTAAACAGCAAGATAGGCGGCCTTTTTTTTAAAATAAGCTTTATGAAGAAACAATTCATTTTAATCTGTTTATTTCTAATCCCTTTTCTGGCTCATTCTCAGTTTAACATGTTGGTTTGGGAGGATGATTTTGAATACACAGGCCTACCGGATACTTCAAAATGGTCTTATGATGTTGGCGGACACGGATGGGGCAATAATGAACTGCAGTACTATACAGAAATGCGTGAGGAAAATGCACGTGTAGAAGATGGAAAGCTCATCATTGAAGCCCGGAAAGAAAATTACAACGGGAATGACTATACATCAGCCCGATTGGTCAGCAGAAATAAAGGAGACTGGACATACGGGAGAATAGAAGCCCGCGCCAAATTACCCGAAGGCACAGGCACATGGCCTGCTATCTGGATGCTGCCTACCGAATGGATTTATGGTGACGGAGACTGGCCCGATGTTGGCGAAATTGATATCATGGAGCATGTCGGTTATGATGAAGGAGTTATACATGGAACAATTCATACCCACGATCACAATCACATGGACGGAACACAGGAAGGCGATCAAATTAATATACCTGATGCTGTCGATGCTTTTCATGTTTATGCCATTGAATGGACAGAGGACAAAATCGAATGGTACGTGGATGATGAAAAGTATTTCACCTATGAAAACAATGGAGATGGATGGTCGGCATGGCCTTTTGATCACCCTTTTCATCTTATTTTAAATATTGCTGTTGGTGGTGACTGGGGTGGAGTCGAAGGTGTTGTCGATACCATTTTCCCACAAAAAATGGAAATTGATTATGTAAGAGTGTACAAAAAAAAGGATCAACTTAGCAATCTGATAGATGGAGAAAAAAAACTTTTACCAAACGCGGCTAATGTAAAATTTTCTTCCATGTTGCTCAATGGGGAAAATTACCAATGGTCCGTACCTGATGATGCCGAAATGCTTTCACAGGACACAAATAAAAATATTTACGTGAATTGGGGATGTCAGCAGGGAGATGTTATCCTATCCACGGATTTTAATGAAGAAACTTATAAAGATACACTAAGTATTAGCTCAAAGGACTTGAAAATACAAGGGGATTATTTCTGGAATGAGGAAAATAACCCCTTGCTTTTTTTTTTGGACAGCATGCATGCAACGACATTTGAATGGTCTGTACCCGAACCGGCTTCTATAATACAGGGGCAGGGCACAAACGCCATATCAGTCGACTGGAATGAAGCGAATGGAAATGTAAGCGTTGATGTCAGTAATGAATGTACAGACGAACAAATACAACGCAAAATTCTCAACCCGGACGGACAGTACCCCTACCCTGATCCTTACCAACCACATATAC
>CAYFRV010000034.1:0-17674 GCA_964345495.1 uncultured Bacteroidales bacterium
CTTAAATAATGCCCTGCATGAATCCGCTAACCTTATTTTTTAGCAAATATTTTAACGGGTTTAGCTTTTTAAGAAAAAAAATCATTTTAATCATTTACCTACGCCATTTATTTACGGTAGCTTTCAGCTATCAATAATGCGGTAGCATTTTTTGTTGATCGGTAATCGAAATTGATCTTTTTATTAAATCATCCGTCGCAGCGTAGGTTCAACTTACGCTGAACTGCCAGTTATAAAATGCCGTTAGGCATGTAATTTATGTAGGTAGGCTGTCCAAAAAGAAAAAAAATGTTCATCAGGATTTTTAGGCAGTTCATAAAAAAAAGCATAACAAATTTTATTTACTTCAGCGGGCTTTTTTAGTCGTTTTATCTAGCCTGAACGCCCGATTGTTTCCATTTCACCGTTTATGCCTTTTTCGATATTTTTTGTAGTTTTATGAGATGAATATTTATAAACCCTGTAATATATGTGTTATGCGAATTCATCCGTTTTTTGTCTGCCTTTTTGTGGCTTTATTTACTGGTATTTATCCAATCCAGGCTGACAACTCACCTACTGACAGTTTAAAAGAAATCTTAAATACCACTGAAGATGATGCTACCCGGTTTGATGCCTTGCTGGAGCTTATTAAAACCAATATTTCGACTAATCCTGATCTGGCTGCCAGGTATGAAGAGCAGGCCCGTGATCTGGCCGCTAAAATGGGGGATGAGTTGAGCCAGGCCCGTTTAACCCGGGTCGTCAGCCTGAAATATTATTTTTCCAGTAAATTCCAGAAATACGATTCCATCACCACCTCGATTATGAAAATCTTTAAAGAACACGGTGAAATGGATTTATATGCGCACTGTCTGAACAATCTGGGCTCAACGCATTTTTATCAGGGGCACCTGGTAGAGTCGGAAAAATATAACAGGGAAGCGTTGAAATATTATACACCGGGCACTCAGAATTACCTGGAAACGAGTTTTGACATAGCGATTAGTTTATATCAACAGGCAAGATACTCTGAAGCGTTGAAACGTCTTTTGCCCCTTGCGGAGAAATTTAAGGTTAAAGGCGATGACTATTATTATGCCAACAGCCTGGTGATGATGGCTAACATCTATGATCAGCAGGGAGATAATGAGAAATCGATGAAGTACAACAAGGAGTTTATTGAAAAAGCTGATGAAGTAGGTTATAAAGAAGGTGTCGGCGGAGGCAACCTTAATCTGGCCCAGCTATATCACCAGAAGGAAGATTATCAGAAAGCCCTGGAATATGCTGCGGAGGCAAAGGAAATATTTGAATCGATCAACAGACACTATCAATTATCCAATACGCTGATTACTATGGGCCGGATATATAAATATATGGGGGAATACAGCAAATCGTGGGATTTATATGACCAGGCCATGCAATTGTCGGAAGAGTATGGGTTCAGAAACCGTATATCCAATATTTACCTGAATCAAAGTAATCTGTTGCTGGAAGAAAACAAATATACGGAGGCTGAAGAAAGAGCCTTAAAAGCTTTCCAAATGGGCAAAGAGTCAAGGATCTTCAGTCGAATGCAGGATGCAGCCTTCAACCTTTACGAGGCCAATAAAGCCCTTGGTAAAATTGATAAAGCCCTGCACTACCATGAGGCGTATGCCAGATACAAGGACAGTGTCCAAAACGAACAGAACAGCAAGCAGGTACAGGCGTTGAAAACCAATTTTGAAATCAGGCAAAAGGAGTATGAAAACAAAGAACTGGAGCATCAGAACAGGCTAAGTTTACTTGAGATCAAACAGCAAAAAAGTAAAACCTATATCATTGGTATCGTCCTGTTTTTTGTAACGCTCATTGGAATTGTTCTTTTTCTACTGAACAGAAAGCTTAAAAATAAAAACCGAACCATATCCCGACAAAAAGAAGAACTTGTAAAAACAAATAGTCTGAAAGACAATATGTTCTCCATAATTGCCCACGATTTAAGAGGACCTGTGGGTAATCTGAATGGTTTGCTGGAATTTCTTGATTACGAGACGACAAAAGACAAAGAAGATTATGATGAAACGTTAAAAATGATAAAGGATTCTGCTTCTTCTACTTTTACTTTGCTGGAAAACCTGCTGACCTGGGCACGCCAGCAGAAAAATGAAATTGCGTATGATCCGGATTATCAGAATATTAATAACCAGGTGGAAAAAGTTGTTGATCTGAAAGCGCCTGCAGCAAAAGGCAAAAAAATCAAATTGGTTCATAATGTAGAAGGGGAGATTAATGCACGGGTTGATTACGAGATGATTCACCTGGTAATGCGAAATCTTGTTGATAATGCTATAAAATTCACCCCTGAAGAAGGAGAGGTAAAAATTGAGGCCGGCATGAAAGAAGACAAGCTGGAGGTTGCCGTTTCTGATTCCGGTATGGGAATAAAAGAAGAGGCAAAAGAAAAATTATTCAACAAATACAAGCTCTATACTACGCGTGGAACTAAAAATGAGAAAGGTTCCGGCCTTGGACTGAAGCTATGCCATGAATTTATTACAAAACATGCCGGGGAGTTGAAGATAGAGAGTAAAGAAGGCGAAGGTAGCACCTTTAGTTTTTCAATTCCTGCCAATTAAAAAGTAAAAAAGGAACCGAATCCCGTAGGGATGAAATATTTATCGGACCCTGTTGCGGCTCAGGCAACAGAGACACAATCTACAAGCTTACACCAATGATGTAATCAAACACCCGTTGGTGCTTGCCGGCTTCTTTTTTTGCAGTAGGTGGCTTTATTAAATATCTTCCGGACTATGAGGGACACTCTCACTGGCGCAAGCCTAAGCTTGTGCCCCTACGATACTTTTTTAGCCGAAATCCATACCATCTCTTTAATGCCCGGTCCAAGCGGACAATTGAACCAGTTTTAGTTGATGCTGGTTTCAGCAAAGACACGGGCTGCAATTCGCGCCAGCGGTGATGAAGATTTTCACACGGTTTTTTCGTCTGTCAGACCTAACAGGTTTCCAAAACCTGTTAGGTCTCCGGCATATTAAGAATAACGAGAACACGTTTGGCGTAGCATTCGCTACGCCATGTATTTACGGTAGCTTTCAGCTATCAATAATGCGGTAGCATTTTTTTGTTGATCGGTAATCGAAATTGATCTTTTTATGAAATGATCCGTCGCAGCGTAGGTTCAACTTACGCTGAACTGTTTTTGGTTTGTAGTCGACGGAATCACAAATTTCGCCGAGCGCTGGATAATAACGAGAAGACGTTTGGCGTAGCCTCCATTTGTGCCTCTATGGAAGAACCTTATTGGATTAGGTGCTTTCTCATAAATTGAGGAAACTAAAATGTTTAGAAGTTTTCCAATCAATATGAATTGAATTAATTGCATAAGTCATTTTTTTTTTATTTTCGTTAATTACAACCCGGATAATATATAACACTGAAAATGAGATAATAACATATAATTGTTAATAAAGCCTTCAAAATCATGGGAAAAGAAAATTTTTATCAGAGATTAACAAAAAAGCTAAAGGAAGATAAACGATTTGTAGATGAGGACGGGAATTTAAATAAAGGTGAAGTTGTCAATAAGGCTTATCAGATAGATGATAAACTAATAGAATTATTGAATTCCGAAAAAGAGTTTAAGGATTTCTATTTTAAAAAAATACAGGATGTTTATGTTTTTGATATCAATAAATTTGCAGACTCCCTGGAAAAAAATCTACTTGGGAACTCTTATACGGAATTTTCTCAGAAAATAGGTTTAACAGTTTCTAATAAATTTATTAAGAGAAATGAAGATATTTCACTTATCTGGCCCTATAAAGATTGTGTTTTGGAAGGAGGAATGACTAAAGAAGAAGAGGAAAGAAATGAAATTTTTTTTAATGAAATATTGGATAAAGATGAAATTGATCGATTAGAAGATCCCAAAGTTCTTACGAACTTTATAAGATACACACCTAATGGGGAGGATAAAGCCGAGGATTTCAATCGGTATGAAAAGGGCACAATTAAAGATAATTTAATAGTAAAAGGGAATAATCTTTTAGCTTTAAATTCTTTAAAAAAAGAGTTTGCCGGAAAAGTAAAATTAATTTATATAGATCCCCCATATAATACTGAGCTTGATAGCTTTGCTTATAATGACAGATTTAGCCATTCAACCTGGTTGACGTTTATGAAAAATAGATTGGAAATAGCAAAAGAGCTATTATCCGATGATGGAACTATTTTTGTTCAACTGGATTGGCATGAATCCCATTATTGTAAACTAATATTAGACGATATCTTTGGAAGAGATCATCTTATTAATGAAATTATTTGGTGTTATACAGGTCCGGGTTCACCGAAGATGAGGCAATTCAACAGAAAACACGATAATATCTTATGGTATAGGAAAGGAGATACATGGACCTTTAACGGTGAAAAGGTTAAAGCTAAATCAGAAGTGCATGTAGGTGGCTTTAACAATGAAATGAATTCAGAAGTTAGTGATTCTTATACTAATAAGGGAAAAATTCCTGAGGATTGGTGGTATTATAAAGATAAAAATGAGCTTATACAAGAAATAGAACAAGTGTACAGGGAAGGTGAGAATCTCGAAAATGATGATTGGTTAAAGCTGGCCGTTGCTGCCAGATATAGAACTGATGGTAAAAACAGAACTGGATATTTGACAGAAAAACCATATAAACTAATGAGAAGAATTATTGAAGCTTCTTCTAATGAAGGGGATATAGTTATGGATTTTTTCGCAGGGGCAGGAACTACCGGATATGTTGCCAATAATTTAAACAGGCAATTTATCTTAGTTGAACAACTGGAGAATACCCAGAAAATATTGAAAAAGAGGTTTGGAGATATACCTTATGTTTATTGCGAACTGTTAAGATATAATCAAGAGGCGATTGATAAAATTCAGGATGCAAAAACTACTGATCAGCTTGTCGGAATATGGAATGAGATGTGTGATAGGTTTTTCTTAAACTATGATGTGGACATTAAAAAATTTAATCAGCATTTGGCAGACTTTAAACAATTAAAAATAAAAGAGCAAAAAAGAAAGCTTGTTGAGTTGTTAGATAAAAATCAATTATATGTCAATTTAACGGAAATCGATGATTCTCAATTTAATGTTTCTGAAGAAGTAAAAGAGCTAAATAAAAAGTTTTATAGGGAGGAATAAAATGGCAGAGAGTAAATTTCTTCACGAAAAATTTAATACGCTTTCAGAGGAAGGTATATTGGTTGATAAATATCCGGAGATACCAACAGAAATAAGAGATAACATAAATCAAAAATTCAGACTTAGAGATTATCAGGAAGAAGCTTTTCGAAGGTTTTTTTATTACTTAGAAGAATCTACTCATAAAAAATGGCCCATACACATATTATTTAATATGGCAACTGGCTCTGGAAAGACCCTTATTATGGCCGGATTAATTCTGTATTTATATAATAAAGGGTACAGAAATTTTGTGTTTTTTGTGAATTCCAGAAATTTAATAGAAAAAACAAAGAAAAATTTTCTTGATTATTTAGACGAAAAGTATATGTTCGATCAACATATTGAAATTAATAATGAAAAAATAAATATTCAGGAAACAAATGATTTAGTAGTCAGTCCACAAAAAAATATCAATATTTTCTTTACTACCATACAGAAATTTCATGGAGATTTGTCAGCATATAAAGAAAACTCCCTGACTTTTAATGATTTTGCAGATAACAAGACAATATTTATAGCAGATGAAGCTCACCATCTTAATGCACAAACTAAAGCACAACAACAAGAAAAAGAAAACTGGGAAAAAACTGTTATTAGAGCCCTAAATGAAAATTCACTTAACATTCTGTTAGAATTTACTGCAACAGTTGAATTAGACAACCAGGAAGTAAGAGATAAATACAAGGATAAAATTCTTTATAAGTTTGATTTAGAAGAGTTTAGGAATAATGGTTATTCAAAAGAAATTCAACTTCTGGAAAGCGATTTTGATAAAAAGGAAAGAATCTTACAGGCAATAATTTTAAATGAATATAGAAGACAAGTAGCGATAAAAAGTAGAATTTCGGATTTGACAAATTTAAAACCCGTTATTTTGTTCAAGTCTAAACAAAGCATCGAAGAAAGCAAAAATAATTTTTTTGAATTTAGAGATATAATAGATAATCTGGATATACAGGATATAGAGAATATAAGGAATAATGAGAATAAGAATCAATTGATAAGTAAGATATTTAGATTTTTTGATCAGGAAAATATCTCCGATAATCATTTGGTATCGCTATTAAAAAAGTCTTTTTCAAAAGAGAAATGCCTTTTAACCAATGAAGAAGATCTGGATAAAAAAACCATTAAAGAAAAAGATGTAGTAGAAATTTTAAATCAACAAGAAGTTTTAAATTCATTAGAAGAGGAAAATAACAAAATACGTGCAATTTTTACAGTTAAGAAACTAACTGAGGGATGGGACGTGCTTAATTTGTTTGATATTGTTAGATTATATACAGGGCAAACAATGGGAGGTAGCAATAACAAACAACCAGGAAAAACAACAATGCAAGAAGCTCAATTAATTGGTAGAGGTGCCCGGTATTATCCATTTAAGTACAGGGAGATGGAGAGTGATAAAAGGAAATTTGACAGGGATCTGAATAATGAATTAAGAATATTAGAAGAAGTCCATTATCATTGCCATCCAGGTGAGAAATCCAGATATATATCAGAAATTACTACAACTTTGCAAAAACAAGGCTGGTTAGATGAAGAACCTACTGTGAGGAAAAAACTCAAATTAAAGGAAGAATTTAAAGATAAAGATCTGTATAAATATGGCAAAATATATGCTAATGAGAAATACAAAGTGGACTTTACACAAATAAGTAATATAGAAGAACTTGGCGTTTCTGAAAAAAACATATCATATACTTTAAACACAAGAGCTGTAAAGGAAGAAGTGGCCCTTGATAAAGAGCATAGTAGTGAAGAACCCAAATCATTAAAAACCAAAAGTGTATATCTTAGAGATATTCAATCAAATATTATCAAAAAGGCATTGGCAAAAAATAAGTTTTTTAGTTTTAAGAATTTAAAAACTTATATACAGTCTTTAAATTCAATGATTGAATTTATTGAAAAAGAAAATTTTCTTTCAGCCCTGCGAATCGATTTTAAAGGAACAGATAAGAATTTAAGTAATATCTCACCTGAAGATTATTTAAATGCTACAATTAAATTGTTAAATCAATTAGAAGAAGAAATAAAGAAAAATACTACAGATTATAAAGGTTCTCGGGTTTTTTATGCAAAATATAACATAAAAGATACTATAAAAGATAAGATTATAGAAGTTAAAAAAGGAAGTTCTAAAGAATATGGACAAGAAGAATATCTAAAAGATAAGGATTGGTATGTTTTTGAATCTAATTTTGGAACGCCTGAAGAAAAAAGTTTAGTGGAATTTATGGAAAGTAAAATCGAAAAACTATCTAAAACACACAAAGATATTTTTTTAATAAGAAATGAAAGAGAAGTAAAACTACATGATTTTAATAAAGGCAGAGTTTTTGAGCCAGACTTCATTTTATTTTTAACAGAAAATAATTCAAATAAAGAATTAGGCTATCAAATATTTATTGAGCCCAAAGGGGAGGGATATAAAAAGAAAGATCTATGGAAACAAGAATTTCTGGCAGAAATAAGAAAAAATTCTTCTGTTGAAGGGTTAGATACATTTTATGAAAATGAATCCCTTAAAATAGTTGGATTACCTTTTTATAGTCAAAGTAACCCGAATGTTTTTGGCGATCAATTAGAAAAAGAGGTTTCTGCTAAAGAATAAGCTAATTCTATAATAGAAAATCAAATAAATGCCCTG
Organism: uncultured Bacteroidales bacterium; assembly: GCA_964345495.1. Classification (GTDB taxonomy): domain Bacteria; phylum Bacteroidota; class Bacteroidia; order Bacteroidales; family UBA12077; genus JAGXLC01. Next base: position 7,866 of record CAYFRV010000034.1, read on the forward strand.
GTTTTTCATTTATAAATACCTATAAATAAAGATTTAAATTCATGTCAGAAATTAAAGATTTTATTACCTGGAATTCATCAGGAAGAGAAATTGATGCAGCATTTAAAAATGCTAAAATTAGAATAGGCAACGGAGAGTATGCGAGGGATAAAAGGTTAGATCTTCAGCAGAGAACGAATAAAATAGCCTTTGGTTATATTGGAGAATATGGTTTTTATAAATGGTGTCTTAAGAATAGTGTAAATATTGAGTATTTAGGACGGTCGGTTGGATCGGGTCCGGATCATGGAGACTTTAAGACAAATAATGATTTAGTTATTGATGTTAAAACTCAGGATAATAAATATATACCCAAAGTTGATTGGCGCTGTGAAGTTACTGCTGAACAGATAGGCCGTCCAGCCGACATTTATGTGTTCTGTAAGTTAAGAAGGTATAATCAACATTATACATTATACATTGTAGGGTGGGAATATGAAAAAACTTTTAAAACGAATGCTATTTATAGAGAAGCAGGTGAGACTTTAAGAGGTAAACCTGTTCATTACCCTAAATGGGACATCACCATTTCAGAGTTAAAACCGATAGGTGATATAATCAAAGAAATCAGATGATTTTTCATGAGATTACCAAAGAAATTTTTAAAAAGCTTAACTGGAATAGATTAGTAAAACTTTGTAGGCGATGAAATTAAAACTTCCGCCGAACGACATTTTCATCTGAACGCTCTGTTCTCCCCAGTTCAAAATCGAAACGATGACCCTCCCGACTTTCCAGTCGGGATGCCTTAACCAACAGAATTACTGATTTAATAAAAAAAGGCTGCCATTACTGACAGCCTTACTTTTTTGCTCCCCAGGTCAGGCTCGAACTGACGACCCCCTGATTAACAGTCAGGAACCGGGCGTTTTTGGCGGTTTTAGAATAATTGTTAAATTGTTATTAACTTGTTGAAATACAGGGAAATTATTATTAAATTTTTATTGACATTTATTGGATTTTTATTAAATTTGTGGTGCAAGTTGTTGTGCAAGTAGATAAATTACACAACATTTTTTGAAACCCTTTAAATATTAAGCTATGGAAGCAACGGTAAAAATAATTTTAGACACCCGGTCAAAAAATAAAAAAGATCGACACCCGGTAAAACTTCAAATAATCTATAACAGGAAAAAGAAATGGTATTCACTTCAAAAAAAGCTAAGAAAGGAAATGCAATTCTTTACCCCGGAGGAGTTTAAAAAGGTTAGGGAAAGCAGCCCTAGGGGTAAATTTAATAAAGATACAGCTAAGAAATTTAAAGATATTGAAAGAAAGGCAGAGGACATTATAGAAAACATGGATTATTTTTCATACTATCGGTTTGAACAGGAGTTTTTCAATAAATCAAAAGAATGGGATAGTGTTTACCATGCCTTTGAAAGCCACATTGAAACCTTAAAAAATGAAAACAGGCCTGGTTATGCCAGTAGTTTTAACGATTGCTTTTATAATGTTAAAAAGTTTACTAAAAGTAAAGATTTAACTTTCCACGATATAACACCCGCCTGGCTGAAGAACTTTGAAAACTGGTTGCTAAAAAATGGCAAAAGTAAAGGCACGGTAGGAGTTTACACCCGGACTTTACGGCGGCTTTTCAATATAGCAATTAAAGATCACGGAGTTAAAGCAGACTATCCTTTTAAAAATTATACACCACAGGCCGCCATAGCAAACAAAAGAGCACTGAGCCCGGAGCAAATTAGCAAAATAATGAATTATGAAGCCCCGGAAGGCAGAGAAAGGGATTTTGCAAAAGACATATTTCTATTTAGTTTTTTCGCTAATGGTATGAACATAGGGGACATTTTCCGATTGAAATATTCCAATATACAGAACAATGAAATAGTTTTTGTACGGGAAAAAACAAGGGGAAAACGAACTGAAAGGAATATCCATGTTCCGTATATTGAAACCTTGCAAAATATCGTAAAAAAGTGGGGACAAAAGGCCATAAGTAGTAATGTATATATATTTCCGATTTTGCATGATAATTTAAGTGAATCCGAAAAACGAAACCGTATAAAGGATAAAATTTCCAATCTTAATAAACGGCTCAAAACTATTGCCACAGACTTAGAATTAGGACACCTTAGCACGGTTTACGCCCGGCACTCATGCGCAACTATTATGAAAAATAGCGGGGCCAGTACGGAATATATACAAGAAATGTTGGGCCATAGCAGCGTAAATGTTACGCAAAACTATTTAGGCAGCTTTGAAAGTGAAACAAGGCAAAAGAACGCACAGGAACTCGAAAAGAAAATTAAAAATATAAAAACAGGGTAGTCATGGAAGGCACGGACACAATTAAACAGGTAGAAAGAGAAGCGGAGCTAATTAATTTCTTTTATCAGTTTTTAAAAACAGGGTTAAAGTTACCCGTATTTAAAGAAAATACAACCTTTGTTTACCCGAAGGTTGCTCCGATAAAAGCGTTTCAAAATTTTAAAATCTTTGAATATAAAGCAAGTGACAATTTACCATTGCCAGTAAACCATATTAAGCTAAAAACAAAACTTCCAACTACCTGGAGCATTGTTAAAGCCGTTAAGGTTGTTGAAACAACTGGATTAATCCCGGCCAATGCTAATAATAATTTCTACAGGGAAGCCTACGAAATAGAAAACCTGAATCGGTTTTTTGATCTGAGGTATAAAAAAGAGCTGGACGCCAACAAAGTAAATGATAAAAAAGATTTTGTAAACGTAGAACTTAGGTATTTAAGTAAATATCCTGAATGGACTGAATTTAGAATTGTTGAAAGGTATAAAAGTATATTAGAAAAGCGCAAAAATGAACCTGACAAGCGAAAAACAGGACAACCTAAAACATTGAGCGAACTTCTTTCCGATAAATTGAGCCCGGAGCAAAAGAGTAAAGTTATTGAAAGGATTAAGGATATACAAAACGAATCAAAGAGTGCCAAAAAAACGGCTATAACCTTATTGGCTTTAACTAAGCTGAATTTATTGGAAGAAAATTTAGTAAGTAGTGGAAAAGTTAAGCTAAGGGAGGCGTTACAATTATCTATTAAATCAGATTTTCCACGTAGTTTTGAAGAACCCTTAAGTTATCTTAGTAAATCTAATAATGAAAATGATATTTACGATATAAAAAACGAAAAGCAATATTTAAAAAGCATATTGAACTTGAAATCATATGTTGAATAAAATAAAAAGTTTTTGTTGCGCCGTTCACATTTTCACGCTTTGAACCATAACACCCGCCAGCTCTAATAAGGAGCTGGTTTTTTATTTTCACACTTTTTCACACCAGGAACCCACCTATATTTTAAAAAGTTTTTGTTTGACCTTTCACATTTTCACGGATTAACCTATTAAACCCGCCAAATCTATCATATAGCACTTTTTTTATTTTCACAACTTTCACGCCTGAAAACCTTAAAAGTTAGTTATCTGAATATCAATATTATATATTTTATTTATCAATTTTTTCTCTGCAAAACGAAGGTTGCAGAGTTTCGCAGAGTATAGCAGGCGGGATTTATGGATATTTACCATAATAAATGATTAAACTAATAAAAGCTATGGAAAAAGAAAAAAAAATAACGCTGGAAGACTTGCCAACAATTGTTGGTGAAATGAATGAAAAGCTGGATTACTTGCTCAAAAATCAGAGCGACAAAGAGGAAAAGAAACCGGACTTTTTAATGACAGTAACGGAATTACAAACTGAATTGCCTGAACACCCTGCGAAGCAAACAATTTACGGCTGGGTAAATAACAGGAAAATCCCCTACGAAAAGCACGGCAAAACGCTGTATTTCAGAAAATCAGAGATCGATCAGTGGTTAAGAAACGGACGCAAATACGAAATAGATTAATTTATGGACAATACTGAGATATTAAAACCGGAGTTTCAAGAATTACGGGATATTCCTAAGAAAACAACCGCCAAACCTACTATTAAAGCGGAGCTATTGCAGTTGTTAAACGCTATTGAGCCGGTGGACTTCCACGACTTGGCGGACTTGCAGGACAATGAGAAAATTAAAGTTTCTGACTACCAAGTTATAACAGTTGAACAACTCCTGGAGTTGGCAGAAAATCAAAACCTGGGACTTGCTAAGAATAACGGCTTCTTATTCGTTTATACCGGGAAAAGTTGGGCGGAGCTGAACAAAGATGAACTAACATACTTTTTGGGCTTGGCCGCTGAAAGATACGGCGTTCCACAACGGAGGGCAAAGCACTACAAGTTTAGAAAAGAGGTTTTTGAGCAATTTATGGCAAGCAGTTACTTTCCGCAGCCTGAAAGGAATAACCGGACTTTGGTTAATTTTAATAATGGAACGCTGGAAATAAACCCGGAAAACGGTTCCACGGAGCTAAAGGAACACAACCGAAACGACTTTCTTACTTATGTTCTACCATTCAATTATGACCCGGACGCAACGGCCCCTAAATGGCAAAGTTTCTTAGATGAAGTTTTACCGGAAACCGAACTACAAAGACTTTTAGCGGAGGTTGTGGCGCAATCATTTATACCAAATGAAATACTAAAAACAGAAAAAGTGGGAGTGCTGCACGGTAGCGGGAGCAACGGCAAAGGCGTTGTGTTTGAGGTAATAAGCAAACTTCTTGGAAAGGAAAATATTGCCAGCTATTCGCTTGAAGCATTAACCGACCGTAACGGATATTACAGGGCAATGATTGCAAATAAATTATTGAATTTTGCTTCAGAAATAAATACCAACTTGGAAATATCAACATTCAAAGCACTTGCAAGCGGCGAGCCTATTGATGCAAGGTTGCCCTACGGAGCCCCCATGCAAATTGAAAATTACGCCCGGTTAATATTCAGTTGTAACCGACTTCCATCGACCACAGAGCGGACGCACGCCTTTTTCAGGAGGTTTATTATAATACCGTTTAACGTTCAAATTCCTGACAGTAAGCAGGATAGAAAGTTGAGCGCAAAAATAATAAATAGTGAATTGCCCGGCGTCCTCAATTGGGTATTGGAGGGGCTCCAAAGATTACTTAGTAATGAAGATTTTACGTATTCTGAAACCAGCAAACAAGCGTTAGGGGACTATAAATTGGAGTCTGATTCCGTTGCCATGTTCCTTACAGAAAATGAATATATCCCATCAAATGAACATTGGATTTTATTGAAAAACCTTTATTCAGATTATAAGACGTTTTGCGCCGAGGACGGGTTTAAAGCCGTCGGTAAACCACGGTTCCGTAAGTTATTAAAGGAAAAAAACTATTTGGTAGAACGTACCCGCAGAGGTTACGAAGTACACGCCTACACAACAAAATCGGAACTTGCATAATGTTAAAGGATTTTAGTTACATATTAGATCGAAGTAGTAAAAAATTTATTTGCCCGCAATGCGGCGGCAAAACCTTTGTTCGATACATTGACCGACAAACCAATAAGTATTTATCAAAGGAGTTTGGCCGCTGTGATCGAGAGGAAAAATGCCAGTATCACAACAAACCCGGAAAACAAGAGCAACCAACGCCACAGCCCGCACCAAATCTAAATAATACAACGCCAAAGAAAATAAACGTACCTGAAAGGATTTTAAAATCAACGTTGGCGGGATATTCAGAGAATATTTTTATTCAAAATTTATTGAAAACATTTGATAAAACGGATATAGAGCGGGTTATATCACTTTATTACTTAGGTACAATTAAGCACGGTAAGTTTCGCGGATCCGTTACATTTCCTTTTATTAATATGTTCAATGAAATAAGGGCAATTCAAACAAAATTATTTGATAATAGTAACCATACTAAAGAAACATCTTTCATACATGCCATATATAAGCATGAAACATGGGTAAATGAGTATCAAAAGCAGGATAAAAAGATCGATTGTTTATTCGCTGAACATTTGCTGAATACCTACCCACGCAATCCAATAGCATTAGTAGAAGCACCCAAAACGGCCATTATTTCTACATTATATTATGGTTTTCCTGACAATCCAGCCAACTTCCTATGGTTGGCCGTTTACAACTTAAGCAGCCTAAATTATGAAAAACTGAAACGCTTGCAAGGTAGAACAATCGTACTTTTCCCGGATTTAAGTACGGGCGGCACTACCTTTAAAAAATGGAAAAGCAGGGGCCAGGAAATATCTAAGAAGCTACCCGGAACTAAAATCTATACAGATGACACCCTGGAACGGCTTGCCACTAAAGAGCAAAGGGAAGCTGGGGCGGACTTGGCAGACTTCTTAATTAACTATGAACCTGAGCAATTTAAGGATAAACCACAAAAACCCGCTAAACCTGAAAAACCTAAGAAACAACCCGAAAAGCAGGCAAAGCAACTGACAAAGAGCGAATTATTAAAAATAGCAGAGCAACAAATCGGACATAATAACAATGTTGACCCCGCTAATATTCCATACTTTGAGCAAATGAAAAGCACCGGAATAATAAAGAGGGCGGAGCCAACAAATAAATATTACATAATAAATTCTAATCCATTTTAAACACTAAACTAATAACTATGAAAACAGAAGAAATCGGCATCGATACTTTGACAAATCTTGAACAAACACATGGGCTCACAGCCTTTGGCTTTACTTACCCCTTGAAAGATTTATTTATGGGCAGGCAAGTGGTAGAGGTTCGAGAAGTATTCAATATTGTTCAGTACTGGCAGAAACGCCAACAAATTAACAAGAAAGTTAGTAGTTACAGGTTAAAACATATTGTAGAAAGCTACTTGGACATTAAACATGGACACCGTTTTTACGTGGCTATGGGTAGTTTGCAGGCGGCGCTAATTTTGGCCGGTTTTCAATATAGGAAACTTGCAAAACACTCGCCAACTTGCTACTTTAACGTTTGCCAGAGGGATATAACCATGTTGCAGGAAAAGGAGCAAGAACTAATCGACGAAATGTTTCACAGACCACTAAATAAATTATAAATCTTTAAAATCAAACTATTATGTTAGGCAATTTAAACACAAACAACGTATTAGGCTCCGATCTGAGCCGCAAAATGAAAATCGAAGAGGTATTTGCAAGTGTGGATGCCGACTTCGAAAACGGAAAAGTAAAAGAAAATGATCTGCTAATGGAACAGGCGAAACGCTTACAAGCCGCTGGTTTGTATCCTGAAGCGGCCAGCGTTTACAGGTATGAAGCAAAACTCCGTAAATATCATGGCGAATCTACGAGCGACTTGCCCGACCCGGATAGGCTGGAAGCATACGCCGAAACCATGCGAAATGCCGGATTAACACCTGAACAAATTAATAATCAATTAAAACAGGAGGAATAAACTATGAACTCACAAAAGGAACTACAACACTATGACAAAGGCGGAGCGAACCGTGCTAAAGAAAATTTAAAACACTTTCTTGAACATCTTAACGAATGGCTGTTAACCGCCCAAGAGCAAGGTTTAAAGATTGAAACTATTAACCAATTATTTACTTATCTTGCTGACAGCGAACAAATTAAAAAGCACTTCAAAGAACTTGCAATCGAAGATTCAAAGAATTTTCGCTTGCAATCCGCTATTAATCAGCTGTTTGAACAGGCAGATGAGACCGCTAAAAAATTACAACAGGGTTTGAATGCCTGTATCAAATTAAATTATGCAACCGATAAAGCTCCGCAATTCTGGGATACAGCTATTATTTCAAAGTTAAAAGATTATTTTGCTTTGAAAGATAATGAAGTATTTCTAAAGTCAGGCACATACGCAAAGATTGATGAGTTGTACACCTTTACCCCGGACGAAACGGGGAAGAAGATTTATAATGAACTGGCTAAGGCATTGTTCTATATTGAGCAATATAACCAAATGGTTGATAAACTCAATATTTCAGAGCAAAAAATCCAACTGGAAAACAACGCTTTACTTTTTAGCCAGGATTTAAAGATTAATGAAAAAGAGATTTGCCAACGTAGCTGGAATGCTATAACACAACCCAACAAACGCCGTAAAGCGAAGGTGAATGAGAGCACTGAAAGAACCCGGGAGCCTTACACCACAGGGAAATAATTTTCTTTTGTCTTTACCCGCCATCACTACGGTACAGGGTTGGCGGGTTGTCTGTAACACCGATGGGATTAAGGGTAGAAGCTTAGTTACTGTAAACCGCTTGTGCTGCGGGAAGGAATTAGTCGCGAGGCCGATCTTTACATATTCTACACGAATTTACAGGCTTGTTTTATAAAAAGTTTAAAAAAATAGGCAATTTTGTTGTAAAACAGGTAGTAAACAAACGATTTTGGCACGATATTTTAAAAACGAAACGATTATGAATAATAGCTTAAAATTAACACCTGGACAATTCGCCAAAAGTATTGGCAGGAGCCCGCAATGGGTTTCAATGTATGTAAAAAGAGGTAAGCTGAAAAAAGATGAAGATGGATATATAAACCTGGAGGAGCCGCAAAACAAACTATGGTTGCAGTCCTGGACGGCAAAAGGAAATACTTTTGATATAGTGCCTACCAATGGCAGTAAATCGGAAGCAAATCAAACCACAGAACACCGTCTGGAGGCGCAACCTGTTAGCAATTATAGCTTAGACGCTGAAAAAAAGCAATCTGAAATTAACCATATTCGGGCACGTACACGGAATGAAGAGATCAAATATAGAAAGCATAGTCAAAATCTAATTAGCAAAGAGGAAGCGGAAGCTGTTTTTAAATACGCCGCAAACGTATTCTATGATAGTTATAGGCGGAATATTGGCCGTATTTTATCCTGTATCACCGATAAAATTGAAGTGAGCGAAGATAGTTATTTAGACACAAAATCAACTGTGGAAAGTGCTCTTAAAGAAATCCATAGCGAAACACGTAAAGAACTCCTGGACGGTTTAAAAAACCTTGCTGACCAATATTCTGAGGTACGGCAAAGAGGTGAACACAAATAAATTTTATCATTATTTAGAATAATTCTAAATAATTTTATTATCTTTGATATGATAAACGATGTTAAACCTAACCTTGCAGGCGGTTTAATTTGTTTAAATATTTTTGTTTCTCAAAGGATTCAGCGCGCTTCCGTATTACCATACCAGGTATGGGAAACGGAGGTAAAAAATTAACCCGGAGCCGTCACTTCGGGTTTTTTTTTGGCCAAAAATATGGCCATTTTAAAATATTGAAGCCATAGAAAAGCCTGTATTAAACAACTGGAAGGTTAAAAAGGGTAACTACCATCTTAAACAACCCCTATCTAAAATCGGATTTTCTTCTGTAAACACTATCATTTCTAATCTGTGGAAGCAAGGTAAACAACCTTTATTGTTTTCATTTGAAAAATATTACTTGCCTTCATTTTACCATTATGCGGACAATATCCCGGATTAAAACTTTTCATTGCTACCAGTATGTTTATTTAGATTGATTAAAAATAGTATCCCTGTGAAAAATAGAAAAGCTATTTTCACGGGTTAAGTAACTGACAGTAAACTAATTATGTTTATACTGTGAATTTGTGAACGTCTCAACAAAGAATTTTTTTTTCTGAATATTTTGCCCGGATATTTTACCCTGTGAAAATGCGTGAAAAATAAAAATCGTCTATAACACCCGCCAACAATATAACATAGGCTATTCTGTGAAAATGTGAAAGCCACAACTTAAAAAATTTTTTTTCGGATTGGACTTTTCAGGAAAGTAGCTCCTTTGTAGTGCAATTTGTTTTGCAAGTAAAAAAGGCACTTTAAAACCGATGTTCTAAAAGTGCCTTTTGCTTTGCTCCCCAGGTCAGGCTCGAACTGACGACCCCCTGATTAACAGTCAGGTGC
>CAYFRV010000035.1:0-1208 GCA_964345495.1 uncultured Bacteroidales bacterium
AAAAAAGTTGCTGAAAATCTTATTTAATTGCTTTTTATACGGCCTCTACGCCAGTCGCTGCTTCGTTTCTTCGCCCACTCCTCCATTGCTATTTCACCATCGAGTCAATCTACCAACTCGAAACCCGAAACTCTTCCTCCACTGCCAATTTATTAGAAAACTGATGGTAATTTTAATCTTTACCTCTGTTTCTGAATATGCTTATTGACCAATACACTTAATTAACCCAATTAACTTATTAATCTCAATCAACTCAATCAACTCAATTAACTCAGTCAACTCAATCTTCTTTTTTAGCTTCTTCCCATATTGCATTCATTTCATCAAGATTCATATCTTTCAGGGATTGTCCTTTGCTGAGCGTTTCTTTTTCCAGGTATTTAAATCGTTTCATGAATTTTCTGTTTGTTTTTTCCAAAGCATTTTCCGGGTCGATATCATACAGCCGGGCTGCATTTATGATTGAAAACAGCAGGTCACCAAATTCGGCTTCTGTTTTTTCATGATTGTTATCCCTGACTTCTTCTTGTAACTCTTTAAGTTCCTCGTCTATTTTATCCCATATCTGTTCTTTTTCATCCCAGTCAAATCCAACACCTCGTACTTTTTGCTGAATGCGGTTCGATTTCACTAATGCAGGCAATGAGTCTGGTACACCTGATAAAATGGATTTATAACCTTCTGTCATCTTTATTTGTTCCCAGTTCTTTTCTACCTCTTTATGATCTTTTACTTTTGTGTCTGAAAAAACATGCGGGTGTCGGGATATAAGTTTTTCACAAACCGAATTTATTACATCGGTGATTGTAAACTCATCTTTTTCTTCGGCAATTTTTGCATAGAAAACGATATGCATCAGCAAGTCGCCTAATTCTTTTTTTACCTCAGGCATATCCTCCTTTATTATGGCGTCTGCAAGTTCGTAAGTTTCTTCAATAGTAAGGTTCCGCAGACTTTCCATAGTTTGTTTTCTGTCCCACGGGCATTTTTCTCTTAGCTCATCCAAAATATGAAGGATTCTGTCAAAAGCAACTAATTCTTTTTTCATTAGAATATCGTTTTTAGAAGTTATTATCTCATTTGAATAAATTAATGTTTATATACACATTGTCAGACTATTAAAAATTTAAAGTCAAAGTTTTGAAGTGTTTTATTAATATCATTTCGTTAATAGCAGAATTTAATGATCTCGAACCCATGGAACCCTC
>CAYFRV010000035.1:1308-16950 GCA_964345495.1 uncultured Bacteroidales bacterium
TTAATATCATTTCGTTAATAGCAGAATTTAATGATCTCGAACCCATGGAACCCTCCTGCCTGCCGGCAGGCATGGCATTCAATATTCATCGTCTTTTGTCTATGTTTTGTGGATGAGGGTTTCATTGTTTCAATTATTTAAATCTAATTCTTATTGTTGAGTTTGTATCCAGTGACAATATTTCAGCAGCATTCCCTCCGTTCATAGCTATTTCAAGAAGGTTTAACGAATTGAATATGGCAAGCAGTTCCCCTTCAGGGTTTTCGTTGTATGTTTTGCTGATTTTATTAATCTTATTTGTATTGCTTTGGACAAATATTTGAAATTTGCGATTATCCGAAGCCCTGTAGAATAAGTCTTTGGTGATGTTTGTTATGGCATTTGAAAATGAATCGATATAAACTACTTTACCAATGATCACAGACTCGTCGATAGTAGGGCGGATCGGTATTTTTCTGACCATCTCCTGAGTTTCCTCACCAAGTTCCTCAATTGGTTTCCCTTTAATAATGCTGCAAGCTATGTTACTGAAAACTGAAAGTGCAGGAAATGTAGGTTGAATAGGCTTTTCTGAGATTTGTATGATCTTTTCAGGAGCTTCAGGAAACATCAGGCCAAATATACCATTGTCATTTCCAATAAAATAATGACCATTTTTTTTAACTATAACATGAGCCTGTTTTTCTGTTGCTTCTGATTTTACTCCTACAATATGTACCGTTCCTTTGGGGAAATGTTTATAGCTGTTTCTTAAGATGAAAGCCGCCTCCAGAATGTTAAAAGTACTTACTTTATGGCTAATATCAATAATCCGGGCATTGTTACATTGGCTGAGGATATTTCCCTTGAGTGCACCAATATAAAAATCTTGTTTATTCCAGTCTGTTGTTAATGTTATTATTGACATAAATAGTTTAACCTCCAAAAAGCCTAAAATCAATTGATAACCTATAGCCCAAAAAATTAAATAAATTATTAGATTTGCTTAATCAAATTAATTTGGTATAGCTCAAAAGTAAATAATATTATTTAAAATTTATGATTGAAAAGGTTATATATTTGGAGGGAATTGAGCCTGTTAACTTATTTGGAGTGAAGAATAACAGATTGGAAAAATTGAAGGAATACTATCCTAAGCTCAAGATCATTGCCAGGGGAAATGAAGTAAAAGTTAAAGGAGAAGAAGAGGAGATCAATCAATTTGAGGAAAAGGTTGATATGATCATTGAGTATCTTCATAAATTTAAACATTTGAAAGAAAACGAGTTCGATGCCTTGCTCCGCGGAGAAGAAGAAGGCGAAGAGATGATGCGGGCAAAAGAAGGTTCTGAGGATACATTGTTGTACGGCATCAGTGCACAACCAATAAAATCTCGTACAGTAAACCAGAGAAAATTAGTAGAAGAGCACTATAAAAATGACCTGGTTTTTGCTATTGGTCCGGCCGGGACAGGAAAAACATATACGGCAATTGCATTGGCTGTAAAAGCGTTTAAGGAAAAACAGGTAAAACGTATAATCCTTACCCGCCCTGCAGTAGAGGCTGGTGAAAATCTCGGTTTTTTGCCGGGCGACATGAAAGAAAAGCTGGACCCTTATTTACAACCTCTTTATGATGCGCTGAGGGATATGTTTCATCCAAGAAAACTGGCGGAATTTATTGAAGAAGGGATTATTGAGATCGCTCCGCTGGCCTATATGAGAGGCAGAACTTTAGATAATGCTTTTGTTATTCTTGATGAAGCGCAAAACACCACAATTAACCAGTTAAAAATGTTCTTAACCCGAATGGGGAAAAATGCCAAGTTCATTGTAACGGGCGATATAACGCAAATTGATCTTCCCACTAAACAAAAATCAGGTCTTGTAAAAGGAATGGATATACTTAAAGATGTGAAGGGAATTTCAATGATTAAGTTCGATCAGAGAGATATCATTCGGCATAATTTAGTAAAAAGTATAGTTGAAGCGTATTCTAATTATTTTGATAACATAGATAATAAATAATTACTCCCATGAAACAAAAACCAATTGTTCAGACAGATTTCACCCTACCAGGACAGAAAGAACTTTATAAAGGTAAAGTTCGTGACGTTTATAATATTGATAACGATTATTTGGTAATGGTCGTTACCGACAGGATTTCAGCGTTCGATGTTGTGCTGCCGGAGGGAATTCCATACAAAGGCCAGGTGTTGAACCAAATTGCTGACCGGTTCCTGGAAGAAGCAAGTAAAATTGTTCCTACATGGAAAATCAGCACTCCGGATCCCAATGTTATGATTGGGCACTACACAGAGCCTTATCCGGTGGAAATGGTAGTAAGGGGATATCTTACAGGTCATGCCTGGCGAGAGTATAAAGCAGGAAAACGCGAAATTTGTGGTGTTCCCCTGCCGGAAGGAATGAAACAGCATCAGAAATTTGAAACTCCTCTTCTTACGCCTACGACAAAAGCTCATGAAGGGCATGATGAAGATATTTCCAAAGAAGAAATAATTAATCAGGGTTTGGTTTCTAAAGAAGAATATGAAAAACTGGAACAGTATGCTCTTGATTTATTTGAACAAGGAACAAAACTGGCTGCTGACAAAGGACTCATTTTGGTAGACACCAAATACGAATTCGGTAAAAAGGACGGGCAGATATATCTTATTGATGAAATTCACACCCCCGATTCTTCCAGGTATTTCTATGCCGATGGCTATCAGGAGCGGTTCGATAAAGGAGAACCTCAGCGTCAGTTATCAAAGGAATTTGTAAGAGAATGGCTGGTTGAGAAAGGTTTTCAGGGAGAAGAAGGTCAGGAAATTCCTGAAATGACACCCGAATTTGTGGAAAAAGTTTCTGAACGATATATTGAACTTTTTGAAAAGATTACCGGTGAGAAATTTCATTACACAGAAACACAAAATATCGAGCAACGGATTGAAGAAAATATTAAAACGGCGTTGAAGTCATTATAATTCATTTTTCTTATGCGGCACCTAAGCCGCCAGGCGGTTCCAAACCGCCAGGCGGCTGACCAAATGTTTAGATAAAAGGAAATGACTAATAACTATACAAACCTAACAGGTTTTGGAAACCTGTTAGGTTTAAGTTTAAGCCGATGTTTTTAAAGTATTAAAAATAAACATTTTAGCTGTAAATTATTCAGATAAAGTCAGTATCTTTAAAAGAAGCGTGTGTTTAACCTCCTGTATATATATCACACAACCTCCTTGTTTATAAACTCTTAGTATTTTTCTTTAGAATTATTTGAACAGAAAATATATTGTTCTGGTTTCTTGTCAGGGTTGTTTTATTTCGTCTGGATTTGCTTGTTTGCTATAAATGCCCTGTTGACAGAGGTTTTGATTTATGATTTTTAGTTTTTAAAACCATTAAAAAAGGCAAATACTTTTGTTTTTTTAATGGATAAGTATTAAGTTTGCATACAAATTATTTGGAATGTTCTTATCAACTTCTTTTTATGTTATTTCATTTTTTGAGTTTACTAGGGTTAGAGAAATTCTTATTAGCCGCAGCTCAATATGAATAACAATTTTAATTATACAATTTCAATAATTGTTTAACCTGGTCAAAAAGACTTAATCATAATCCATCTTGCTGTATCGAATTAATTGTGCAGGAATTTTTTAAATTCTAAGGAAAGACTACGTATGGATAAGGCAGACGAAAAAATAGACGTTAAGAGTACGGTAAACCGAAAGATTCTTATTCTCGACGGAGCAATGGGAACGATGCTTCAGAAAGAGAAACTTTCGGAGCAGCAATACCGGGGTGAAGAGTATAAAGATCATCCGGTTGAACTGAAAGGCATTAATGGCGTCCTGAATGTCACACAACCCAGTGTTGTCAGAAAAATACATAAATCCTACCTGGAAGCTGGTGCTGATATTATAACTACAAATAGTTTCAATGCGAACTATTATGGATTGAAAGAATATTTCCTCGAAAATGAAGTATACAAAATTAGTTATGCCGCTGCAAAAATAGCCAAAGAGGCTGTGGCTGATTATTGCGATAAAGATGATAACAGACCTTGCTTTGTTGCAGGTGCACTTGGCCCAACAAGTAAAACAGCTTCTTTATCTCCTGATATTAATCAATCTTCAGAAAGAGAAGTTACTTTTGATGATTTAGTAAGTGTATATAAGTCTCAAGCTCAGGCCTTAATTGATGGGGGAGTCGACCTTCTTTTAGTAGAAACGGTTTTTGACACTCTAAATGCTAAAGCTGCATTATTTGCTATTAACGAAATAAAAGAAACGCTTGATAAAGATATTCCGGTTATGGTTTCTGCTACCATCGATGAAAGTGGCAGAAATTTATCCGGACAGACGGTGGAGGCATTTTTTAATTCACTTGAACCTTTTGATTTGTTTTCGGTTGGATTGAACTGCTCTTTCGGTGCTGATCAGATGATTCCTTACCTCGAGCGTCTTGCCATTAAATCAACTGTGAATGTTAGCGCTCATCCTAATGCCGGCTTGCCTAGTGAATTTGGTAATTACGATCAGTCTGCTATTGAAATGGCGCAGCAGATTGGCAAATACCTTGAAAACGGATTGGTTAATATTGTTGGTGGCTGTTGTGGAACAACCCCCGAACATGTCAAAGCAATTAAAAGAGTTGCCGGCCATTATAATCCAAGGGTGATCATGCCCCACAACCGGACAACCCGTTTGAGTGGTATGCATTCATTGGGAGTGAAGGACACCACCAGGTTAATGAAAATTGGTGAGCGAACTACAGTCACAGGTTCTAAGATATTTAACCGGCTTATTCAGGAAGAAAAATATGAAGAGGCCGTGGAAATCGCAAGGCAACAAGTTAATGCCGGAGCAGATCTGCTCAATATTAGTCTGGATGATGGCATGATAGATACTACAAAGGCTCTGCCGCATTTCCTGAAAATGATTAGCGTAGAGCCCGATATTGCTACAGTGCCGTTTATGATCGACTCAAGTAATTTTGATGTAATTGTTTCTTCTCTGAAGAATTTGCAGGGGAGAGCAATTGTGAATTCCATAAGTCTGAAGGATGGAGAAGAAAACTTCAAAGAACAGGCGAGAACCATTCATAAACTTGGCGCTAACGCAGTTATTATGGCTTTTGATGAGAAAGGACAAGCTGATTCATTTGAAAGAAAAATTGAAATTTGCTCACGTGCTTATGAAATATGGACAAGCGAACTCAGGTTTCCTCCGGAAAATATCATATTTGACCCAAATGTGCTTACTATTGGTACTGGTATTGAGGAACATAATCACTATGGCAAAGATTTTATAAAGGCAGTCCAGTGGATTAAACAAAATTTACCTTATGCAAAAGTGAATGCCGGAATTACCAACATTTCTTTTGCTTTCCGGGGAAATGATTATTTGAGAGAAGTTATAAATTCAGTTTTTCTTTATCATTGCCAGAATGCCGGGTTAGATTTTGCTATTGTCAATCCAGGTAAAATTCATGAGTTTTCTGAAATACCTGAAAGGTTGAAACGATATGTTGAAGATCTTGTATTTAATCTGCGTAATGATGCTACAGACAGGGTTCTGGAAGCAGCCAAAAAATACAGTAAGCAAGGAAAGACAGAAACTACAGGATTAAAGTGGAGAGAGAAACCGGCAGAACAACGGGTGATTTATGCTTTACAAAACGGTGTATTACAATATATTAAGCAGGATATCAATGAGCTGAGTCAGCAATATGATAATCCACTTGACATTATTGAAGGCCCCTTGATGAAAGGTATGGATAAGGTGGGAAAGCTTTTTAGCAAAGGAGAGATGTTCCTTCCTCAGATAATTAAAAGTGCAAGGGTGATGAACAATGCAGTGGCTTCATTAATGCCAGGCATTGAAAAATTACAGAAAGAAAAGGAAAAAGAATTCACCAGGGAAAAAGTGCTTCTTGCCACTGTCAATGGTGATGTCCATGATATCGGCAAAAATATTCTGTCCCTTGTACTTCAGTCTAACAACTTTGAAATTATTGACATGGGGGTAATGGTTCCCAATGATGAAATAGTAAAAAAGGCAAAAGAGGAGAATCCTTCTATAATTGCTTTAAGCGGTCTGATAACTCCTTCTCTTGATAATATGATTGAGGTTATTAAGAAACTCGAAAAAGAAAATATAAATACTCCTGTAATGGTGGGTGGAGCTACAACCTCTCCCTTACATACTGCAGTAAAAATGGCTCCACAGTATTCAGGCGTGGTTGTTCAATCCTCTGATGCTTCAAGAGGTGTGGCTATGGCTAGTCATTTAACCGGGAAAGACCCGCAAGGGTATATCGCTGAAATAAATGAACAACAGGAGAAATTACGTAAAGAATATCAAAGTAAGAAAAAAGGGAAAAAACGTATTTCATTCAGGGATGCCCGTCGGAAACGTTTTCACTATAATTACAGGAAAGAGACTCCTGTGGAACCCAGAATGCTGGGGAGAAAATACTTTGATGATTTCGATCTGAAATTGCTTAGAAAATATATAGACTGGACCCCATTTTTTCATGGTTGGGGTTTAAAAGGCGTTTTTCCCCAAATTTTTGAGAAGGAAAAAGTTGGAGGAGAGGCAAAACGAGTATTTGATGAAGCACAAGAGATGCTTGACAAGATTGTTAATGAAAAACTTATTCGTCCGAAAGGTGTGATTGGTTTATTTCCTGCTAACTCAGACGGAGATGACGTGCTTGTGTTTGAAAACGATGAAAGGCGAAAGATAATTGAACGTATTCCGATGCTTCGCCAACAGCAAATGCGTGATAAAAATGGTTATGCTTTATCACTTAGCGATTATCTCGCTCCCGTCGATTCCGGAATTAAGGATTATTTTGGAGGGTTCGCCGTAACAACAGGTATTGGCACAGAGAAACACGTAGAACGCTTCAAGCAGGAAGGCGATAGTTATAACAGCATTATGTTCCGTTTAATTGCAGATCGTTTAGTGGAGGCTTTTGCAGAGGTACTTCATGAGTGGGTGAGAAAAAGATATTGGGGGTACGATCCCGAGGAAGATTTATCAAAAGATGAACTTATTAAAGAAAAATACAGAGGCATTAGACCTGCTCCCGGTTATCCGGCTTGTCCAGATCATTCATTAAAAAAACCTTTGTTTGACTTGCTCGATGTTGAGGATAAAGTAGGAATAACGCTAACGGAGAGTTATGCCATGAAACCCGCAAGTTCTGTTACCGGGTTTTATCTGGCTCATAATGCTTCAAAATATTTTGGTATCGGAAAAATTGGAAAAGATCAGTTGAATGATTATGCAAGACGAACCAAAATGGATGTTAGAGACGCCGAAAAATGGCTGAATGCAGTGTTAGATTATTGATAATACAGAAGATAAAAATTGAGTTTATTAAAATAGAACATGAATATACGCATGGTTTCAAAAAAACAAATTGATTTTCAACGTATCTAATCACTATACAGAAAATCATACGGAAATTTATTAAAATAGAACATGTAAAAATAAAGCGGAGATGAAAATTACAGAGATTTTTAAGAAACACAAGAGAACTTATTCATTTGAATTTTTTCCACCTAAAGACTACACTACTGCAGTGAAGTTTGGAATTAATGCCGGACAGCTTATGAAACTGGATCCGTCTTTCGTAACGGTGACCTATGGAGCTGGCGGCAGTACGCAGGAAAATACCTTTAATCTCGTGGATTTATTTCATAATGATCTTGGGTTTGTGAGTATGGCCCATTATACATGTGTTAATGCAACTAAAGAGAAGATTGCTTACGATATGCGCGTACTTCAGGATATGGGAGTTCAAAATGTGATGTTACTCAGGGGTGATCCGCCAAAAGGGCAGGAAACATTTCCTGAAAACCCGGATGGTTTCAATTACGGGAGCGATCTGGTCAGATTTGTAAATGACAATTATGATTTCTGCATTGGGGCTGGCGCTTATCCTGAAAAACATATCGAAGCTTCAACAATGGAGGAAGATCTGATCAATCTCAGGCTTAAAGCTGACGCAGGAGCAGATTTTTTAATTACTCAAATGTTTTTTGACAATAGATACTATTGGGAATTTATAAATAAAGCGGAACAAAAGGGAATTAAGTGTAGAATTATACCCGGAATGATTCCGCTGACCAACTATAAGAGCATTAAGAAGTTTGCTGAAGGAATCGGAACTACTATTCCAGATGAGATTAAAAAGAAGATGGAACCTTATCAGGACAATCCGAAAGAAAGATACAAAGTCGGACTCGATCTGGCTGTTCAACAAGCTACAGACTTGCTTGAAAACGGAGCTCCGGGCATTCATTTCTATACACTAAACAAATCAAGGGCTGCTATTGACTTGTACGAGTCTTTATCTGGCGAATTTAAAGAGGTGAAATCAAAATATGAAAAGAGTTTCAATCCGCATGCTCCTGATAGTTGATTAATTGGAGCCGAAAGTAAGTCTTGGCGGTTTACGTGGATTGTTTAAAACGAAAAGTACTAATTCAAACATATTATGGAAATTGCAGATATTAATGAAGCTGAGAATATTTTTCGTGACACTTCTTTGTGTTACCAGTGTGCGAAATGCTCTGGTGGCTGCCCGGTAGCTGAGGAGATGGATATGTATCCCCATCAGATTATTCATCTTGTTTCATTGGGGTTGGAGGAACGTGTGCTTGATACAAATACAATCTGGATTTGTGCCAATTGCTATGCATGTTCTGTGAAATGCCCGAATGATATCAATATTACGGGTACTATGAATAAACTCAAGGAGTTGGCAATTGAACAAGGTGTAAAACCTAAAATACCGGAAGTCTATAAATTCCATAAGGTATTTGCTAATGATGTTTTCAGAAGGGGTAGAGCTCACGAACTGAGAATTATGGGGGAATATAACTTACGTAGTAAAAATCCCTTTAAAAATATCACATTAGCGCCTCAGATGTTTTTTAAAAATAAGCTGAAGATATTACCTCCACAGTCTGTCAAAGGGTTTCGAACGTGGATAAAAGATTTAATCAGCAAAAAGAAATAGTATTAAGAATTTATAACTGAAGCGAGTCAAAAATTTGAGTATGCAAGATAAAACTATTGCTTTATATCCTGGCTGCAGCCTTGAAACAAGCTCCAGTCATTACCTGAAAAGCCTGGAAAAGGTGTTGGGAATTCTCGGGATAGATTATTTTATCATGGACAATTGGAGCTGTTGCGGGGCTACATCTGTTAAGTCGCTAGACCAGGATTTGAACCTGGCTCTGAATCTCAGAAATCTCTCATTAGCTGAAGAGCAGGGAATTGATGAACTAATCGTTCCTTGTGCTTCTTGTTATCACCGTTTAGCTTCAACTGAGTATGAACTTAACAGCGATGGTAAGCTTTTAGAAAGAATGACAGAGAAAACTGGTTTTAAATACGAGGGAAATGTGAAGGTTCGGAATGTGCTGGATTTCTTTTTTAATGTGCTGGGAATTGATCAAATAGCCGAAAAGGTAACGCATCCGCTTTCCGGAATGGTCATAGCGTGTTATTATGGATGCCTGAATACACGTGTGCCAAAATCCCAGTTGTTTGATACAATGGAGTATCCAATGAGTATGGATCATCTTGTTAAGGCCTTGGGCGCTGATACAATCGACTGGTCATATAAAACCGAGTGCTGCGGTGCCAGCTTATTCCTGACAATGGGGTCGATCTGGCAGAAGCTCGTGGGGAAGATACTGAAAGATGCAAGCCTGAGGAATGCTGATTGTGTAGCGGTTTCTTGTCCAATGTGTCAGACAAACCTCGACACCAAGCAAAAACAGGTAAGAGATGAACAGGATATTAAAGGTTCTGTGCCTGTTCCGTTTATAACCCAGCTTATGGGCTTAGCTTTTGGATGCAGGCCGGAAGAAGTGGGGCTGGACATGAACTTTGAAGCCATGAAGCCACTGGAATAAGATTATTAGCTATCGGAGATAGGAATAATTCATGAGGTATTCGGGTTAAGAGATTAAAATGAGATAAAACATCAAAATTAAAGAACGAATTAACGAATATATATTTCTATGCAAAATAATAAAACGGGTTCAGTTTTAGTTGTTGGAGGAGGTATAGCCGGAATGCAGGCAGCTTTGGATAGTGCTGAGCTGGGGTTTAAAGTTTATCTCCTGGAAACGGAACCTTCCATCGGCGGAAATATGGCAAAGCTGGATAAAACCTTCCCGACGAATGATTGTGCAATGTGCATGATATCCCCAAAACTTGTTGAAACAGGGAGGCATTTGAATATTGAGATCATTTCTTATGCCGATTTGGAGAAAGTCGAAGGGGAAGCTGGCAACTTTACCATAAAAATTAATAAGAAAGCCCGCTATATTAGTGAAGAAAAATGTAATGGATGCGGCGAATGTGAACAGGTGTGTCCTGTCACCCGTAAAGATATATTCAATGGTGAATTGTCCGAACGTACAGCGATTTATCGATTGTATCCCCAGGCCATTCCGAATGTTTACACCATTGACAAGTCTACCCCTTATGCTCCGTGTAAAGGCAACTGCCCGGCCGGGGTAAATGTTCAGGGATATACCGCACTGATTGCAAAGGGAAAATTTCAGGAAGCGTTGGAGCTAATCCGTGAGCGTATGCCCTTTGCCGGGGTTTGCGGACGTATTTGCCATCATCCATGCGAAGATAACTGCAACAGAAATGACATTGATGAACCTGTTTCGGTGCGAAATCTGAAACGTTTTGTTGCAGATCATGAAAAGGATCTGCTCGAAAAAGGAGAAATACCGGATGTTACTCCGGCTGAGGAACAGGTCACAGAGGATGTAAAAAGGGCTGAGAAAGTAGCGGTCATTGGAGGTGGCCCGGGTGGATTAACCTGTGCTCATGATTTAGTGAAAAAGGGTTTTCAGGTAACGTTATATGAGGCCGGTGATACGCTTGGCGGAATGATGCGAACCGGTATCCCGGATTACCGATTACCAAAAGACTACCTTGATTATGAAATCAACCTGCTCCTTAGGGATGGAATAGAAGTGAAAACAGGCATGGAGTATGGAAAAGATTTTACTTCAGCTGATCTGAGAAATGAAGGATTTACTTCCATTTTCATTTCCACCGGAGCCCAAAAAGCCAAGCAAATTCCGCTTGACGGAAGCGAATCAGAGGGAGTTATTTATGGAATCCCTTTCCTTCGGGAAATAAGCGAAGGAAAGAAACCGAAAATAGGCAATCATGTAGCTGTAATCGGAGGAGGAAATGTGGCAGTTGATGTGGCGCGTTCTGCACTTCGTCTTGGATCAAAGGTTACAATTGTTTATCGTCGTACAAAGAAGGAGATGCCGGCTCATTCATGGGAAATTAATGAAGCCCTTGACGAGGGAGTTGAAATCAGAAATTCATGGTCGCCCGCTAAAGTTGTGTCAAAAGACGGAAATGTCACAGGGCTGGAGGTTGAACGATGCATTACCAAATATAAAAAAAGCGGCAAAAAGTCTTTAGAGGTGGATCCTAAGCAAAGAATGACCATTGAAGCTGATACGATTATTCCGGCCACCGGTCAGGAATGTGATTTATCAGGAATGGAAGACTTTATCGAAACAGAAAAAGGATTAATAAGTACCGATCCGTTGACATTAGAAACTTCGAAGGAAGGAATATTTGCAGGTGGTGATGTGGTACTCGGGCCTTCTTCGCTTGTTGAAAGTGTGGCACAGGGGCACCGTGCTGCGGAGTCGATTACCCGTTATTTAGACGGCGAAAACCTGAGAACAGACAGAGAACCGGTCATGAATGTGGGCGATTATGCGAAAACACCTGATGGGGTCGATAAAAAAACGATAAACCGCACTTATCCTTCAATGCCTGAACCGAAAGAACGAAACCGGAATTTTAATGAAATAGAAAAGACATTTACAAAGGAAGAAGCCATGCAGGAAGCGCAGCGTTGCCTGCAATGCGCAAGCTGTGCCGAGTGTATGGAGTGTGTAAGGACTTGTAAAGCTGAGGCCGTCGAACATAATCAGAAAGATCAAAAACTGGAGCTTAAGGTTGGTGGTATAATCGCTACAGGTGGTTTTAAACCTTTTGATGCGCTTAAAAAACCCGAATATGGCTATGGAATTTTCCCAAACGTAGTTACAAGTGTCCAGTTTGAACGGATTCTGAGTGCTTCAGGTCCCTATGAAGGTCACGTAAAGCGGCCTTATGATGGTAAAAAACCTAAGAAGGTAGCCTGGATACAGTGTGTAGGTTCCCGCGATGTAACTACCGGCAACGATTATTGCTCTTCGGTTTGTTGTATGTATGCTATCAAGGAGGCAATGATTGCCAAGGAACATGACCCGGATATTGAACCTACTATTTTCTATATTGATATTCGTGCATTCGGAAAGGGTTTTGAAAGTTTCTATAATCAGGCGAAGTACGATGCAGGTGTACGTTTTGTGCGAAGTCAGATTTCACAAGTGAAAGAAAATCCACTATCAGGGGGTCTTCTGCTTAGCTTTATAAAAGATGGCAGCTATATTGAAGAAGAATTCGATATGGTTGTGCTTTCTGTCGGTTTGACGGCGCATCCAAAAAATAAGACACTCGCAGACATTTTAGATATAGAACGAAATAAATTTGGTTTCTTTGAGGAGAAGCCGCTTCAGCCGTTGACTTCAAGCAGGGAAGGAATTTATCTCTGTGGCGCAGGAAACGGACCGAAAGATATCCCGGAGACGGTGATGCAGGGTAGTGCTGCAGCAGCTTTGTGCAGCGAGCTGTTGAAGTCAGTGAGAAACACCGAAGCTTCTGTAAAGGAATATCCAACAGAAAAACAAGTGGAAGGGGAAGAGCCGCGCATCGGAGTCTTTGTATGTCATTGCGGAATTAATATTTCATCTGTTGTAGACGTTGAGGCAGTTTCAGAATACCTGAAAAATTTACCCGGTGTGGTTCATGCTGAGCATACCTTATATACCTGCTCTCAGGATACTCAAAAGCGAATGAAAGAGGTCATTGATGAACAAAACCTGAACCGTATTATTGTAGCTTCCTGTACGCCGCGAACGCATGAGGGCCTGTTCCAGGAAACACTGCGCGAAGCCGGGTTGAATAAATATCTCTTTGAAATGACTGACATTCGGGAACAATGTTCCTGGGTACACCAGAAAGAACCGGCTAAAGCAACTCAAAAAGCTAAATCGCTTGTTAAAGGTAGTGTTGGAAAATCTGCTTTCCAGGAACCATTAAACCTGAAAACCATTTCCATTAATAAAGATGCGCTTGTGATCGGTGGTGGTATTTCTGGTATGTCTGCTGCCTTATCTTTAGCTAATCAAGGATTTAAAACTCATCTTATTGAGAAAGCTGATAAACTGGGTGGAAATCTTGCTTACCTTAATAACGAGCTTGACGGGGAAGACTGGCAGGCCTTTTTAAATGGAAAAACAGAGGAAGTGGAAGCCCATGAATTGATTGATATTTACTTGAATACAAATATTGAAACAGTAGATGGCTCGATCGGTAATTTTACAAGTCATTTGACTGGTGAGCATAACACTGAAATCCAACACGGAGTGATTATTGTTGCGACGGGTGCTGAGGAATATAAGCCACAAGGTTTCCTTTACGGTAAGAAAGAAAATATAATGACCCAGCGCGATCTTGAATTCGAAGTTGAAAAGAAAGACAAGTTCGGAACGGTGGTAATGATTCAGTGTGTGGGTAGCCGCGATGAAAATCATCAGTATTGTTCGAGGGTATGTTGTAGCGAAGCGATTAAAAATGCAATTTATATTAAAGAGAAAGATCCTGAATCGGATGTATATATTCTCTATCGCGATCTGCGTACATACACCTATCGTGAAGTCTTCTATCGTAAGGCAAGAGAGCTGGGTGTAAAATTCATTCACTTCCCGGATGAAGAATATCCCGAAGTAACTGAGGAAAATAATAATCTGATGGTTCGGGTGAATGATACGGTGATTAACAGCTACGTTACAATTAATCCTGATCATCTTGTGCTGAGTGCCGGGATTGTTGCAAACAACGATGTCAATCAGCACTTGTCAGATTTGATGAAGTTACCGCTTGATGAACACGGCAATTTCATGGAGGCGCATGTGAAGCTCAGGCCTGTTGATTTTGCCAGTGAAGGTATTTTCGTCTGTGGTCTGGCACATTCTCCGAAAAATACAGAGGAAAACATTACTCAGGCATTGGCAGCCGCGGGTAGGGCAGCGACCATTCTTTCCAAAGACTCACTTGAGGTTGGTGGCGTTGTCTCTGTTATTGATGAAGACAAATGTGCTGCATGCCTGACATGCCTGCGGGAGTGCTTGTATGATGCTCCGTTTGTAAACGATAATGGTAAAGCTGAAATTGACCCGGCCAAGTGCCAGGGTTGTGGTAACTGTGCTTCGGCTTGTCCGGCAAGTGCAATTCAGTTGCTGACATTTACCGACCAACAGGAAGAAGCACTTTACAGGAATATACTTGAGGAAACACCGGTTGAATAAAGCGATTTGTAAGATTGAGCGAAATAAATAGTAAAGAACAATGGAAGAAAACAATAAAGAACCCAGGATAATTGCATTTTGTTGCCATTATTGTGCATTTACAGCGGCTGACTTAGCCGGTACCATGCGCCAGCAATACCCCACAAATATTCATATTGTACGTTTGCCATGTACAGGTAAAGTGCACATGAATATGTTGCTTCAGGCATTTGTCGATGGCGCTGATGCCGTAATGGTTGCAGGCTGTGAAGAGGGAAGCTGTCATTTTCTGGAAGGAAACATAAGAGCTAAAAAACGAGTGGAAAACACAAAGAAAAAGCTCGAAGAAGTAGGGATCAATTCTGAAAAACTGGAAATGTACCATATTGCAGCATCTGAAGGCCCTCTCTTTGCACAGAAATCAAGAGAATTCACAGAAAAAATCAAGAAGATATTAGAAAACGAACAAAATACGGTTGGAACGTAATTTATTGCGGTTCCCAAAATAACGTAGAGACGTAATAGTCTCCACCAAGAAAAATAATATTACGTCTCCACCAAGAAAAAACGGAGGAAAAAATTATGATTGTTGCCGAACAAAAACCATTTAAAGAAATTGCTGCATCTGTCCTGGCATATAAAAATGTGCTCGTGTTGGGGTGCGGTACCTGCGTGACAGTTTGTATGGCAGGAGGAGAAAAGGAAGTAGGCGTGCTTTCTAAGCAATTGAAATTAAATGCCAGGCAGAATAACCAGAATGTCAATATTCAAGAGTATACCATTACCCGCCAGTGCGACCGGGAATTTTTTGATGACGCTACTGCAAAGAAAATCAAAGATGCTGATATAGTACTTTCTTTGGGCTGTGGTGTAGGCGTGCAGTACATGGTGGAATTATTCCCCGATACCATTGTTCGTCCCGGACTGAATACCAAGTTTTTTGGTGCCAATTTGCAGCAGGGAGTCTGGGGAGAACGATGTGCCGGTTGCGGCGAATGTGTATTGGATAAATTTGAGGGAGTTTGTCCAATAGCCCGTTGTTCGAAAAGCCTGTTGAACGGTCCGTGTGGCGGATCGGAAGACGGTATGTGTGAAGTAGATCCTGAAAACACAGAGTGTGGATGGCAGTTGATATATGACCGGTTAAACCGGTTGGGTAAGTTAAACAATCTGCTGAAAAATCATCC
>CAYFRV010000036.1:0-16912 GCA_964345495.1 uncultured Bacteroidales bacterium
GTTTTTTCACCAATTCCCGGTATTTTTTCTAAAGCGGTTTCTTTGATACTTCTGGACCGTTTTTTCCTATGGAAACTAATTCCAAATCGGTGTGCCTCATCTCTAAGTTGCTGTATCAAATGAAGTGCAGGAGAATTTTTGTCAAGGTAAAGAGGAACAGAATCGTTCGGAAAATAAATTTCTTCTAATTTCTTGGCGATACCAATTACAGCTATTTCATCTCTCAAACCCAACCAATGCAGGCTTTTCATAGCTGAAGATAATTGACCTTTTCCACCGTCTATGATGACTAACTGAGGTAATTCTTCTCCTTCATGAAGCAATCGTTTATATCTTCGGTAAACTACCTCCTCCATCGAAGCGTAATCGTCGGGACCCTGAACCGATCTGATGTTATAATGGCGGTATTCATTTTTCTTTGGTTTTCCGTTTTTAAAAACTACACAGGCAGCTACAGGATATGTTCCCTGGATGTTTGAATTGTCAAAACATTCTATATGAACAGGCAATTTATCCATGTGTAAATTTTTCTGTAAT
Organism: uncultured Bacteroidales bacterium; assembly: GCA_964345495.1. GTDB lineage: Bacteria > Bacteroidota > Bacteroidia > Bacteroidales > UBA12077 > JAGXLC01. Next base: position 538 of record CAYFRV010000036.1, read on the forward strand.
TCCTCTAATACAGATTTTTTCTCAAATTTCCGCTTAAGCTGTTCGTTTCTGCGCTTTTTTTCAATATGATAATATTTCAAATTCCGTTGCGACAGATCAAGGAGTTTCTTTTTATCTCCGCGCTGTGGAACATGAATTTTGGTGCCTTCAAAAGGAAAATCCACTTCTAAGGGTGCGATGATTTCTTTAGAATTGCTTTTCATCTTCTGGCGAATATCCACCATGGCAATGGGCAGAATCTCCTCCGGATCTTCTTCAAGTTTCTTTTTTATATCAACCGTATGAGATTGAACAATTCTACCGGATACAACTTTAAGATAATTCACTAATAAGCTTTTACCATCATCAATATAAGTAAAGACATCAACATTATGAATTGTAGCGCTAACAACTGTAGATCGACTCTTATATTTTTCAAGAATGGAAATTTTTTCTTTTAGAACCTGGGCTTCTTCAAAATTATATTGACGGGAAAAATCCAGCATCATTTGATGTAAGTAATTAATAACTTCCTGTAAATTCCCTTTAAGTATCCGTTTTATATGCTCAATTGATTCATTGTAATCCGCCCGGGTTTGATTTCCAATACAAGGAGCTTTGCAGTTCCCGATATGATATTCCAAACATGGACGAAACTTTTGTTTCTCGATATTTTCGTCGCTTAAATTATAATTGCAGGTCCGAAGCGGATAAAGCTTTCTGATAAGATCGAGTAAAATCCGAACCATATTGGTGGAAGTATAAGGACCGAAATATTGTGATCCGTCCCGAATGACATTGCGGGTGGAAAATACCCTGGGAAAGGGTTCGTTCTTAATGCAAATCCAGGGAAAGGTTTTGTCATCTTTTAGCTGAACATTGTATTTTGGCTGATACTTTTTTATGAGGTTGTTTTCAAGGAGTAAGGCTTCGGATTCTGATTCAACAACCAGGTATTTAATATCCCGAATTTTATTAACCAATAATTTTAACCGGTAATTTTCATAGGTGTTTCTGTTAAAATAACTCAGCACACGTTTTTTTAGGGACTTCGCCTTCCCAACATAAATAATTTTCTCATCACGATCAAAAAATTGATAAACGCCTGGTTTATTTGGTAAATTATTTATCTTATCTTTTAGATTTTCATCCATCAAATCAATATTACAGCGATGTTTCCACGTGGAACATTAGGGTTTATTCTTCGTATAATTTTGTATATTTAAATTGAGTAACGTCAAATAATCCCTGATCGGTGATTTTAAGCTCAGGAATTACAGGCAATGCCATAAAAGCTAATGTCATAAAGGGTGCATAAAGCGAACAACCAAGTTGTTTAGTAATAGCATTCAGTTTTTGGTATTGTTCAGCAACGTCTGAAGCCGGTTTACTTGTCATCAAGCCTCCAAATTCCAAAGGTAAGGAAGTAAGGTTACCTCCATCGTAAACAACGTTACCCCCTCCAATATTAATGATTTCATTTACAGCTTTAACAATTGACTCATCTTCTACTCCCACACAAATAATATTATGGCTGTCATGAGCAACACTTGTTGCAATAGCTCCCTTTTGCAGACCAAAATTTCTAATAAATCCAACGCTGGGGCGCTGGTGCTTATATCGATTCTGAACAACAATTTTTAAAATATCCCTTTCCGGATCTGAATGCAATTTATCATCTGCGGAATTCAGATTTATAGTTTCAAAAGAAGTATATAGCGTTCTGTCTTTTGCATTAATGACCTTAACGGGCTTTTGTTTATTCTCAATTTCGATATCGGAAACCTCAAGCGGCTGAGCTTCCATAACATTCGGATATTCGCCCGGTCGTATAGTAAGATGAGTTCCTTTCTGATCAAACACTTTTTCTCCGTCGATATAAGTTTGAGAAACAGTAAAATCTTCAAGACTATCAACAACTATAAAATCAGCCGGATCATTAACCCGTAACATCCCCACAGGTAAATTATAGTGCTCTGCAGGATTAACAATGGCAGCTTTTAACAGGTTATAGAAATTCAATCCCTTATCAAGTCCTTTTTTAATAAGTTGATTAATATGTCCATTTATTAAATCATCCGGGTGTTTATCATCCGAGCATAACATTACGTGATCCGGGTATTCATCGACAAGTGGATAAAGATTTTCAAAATCTTTTGCAGCACTTCCCTCGCGAAGCTGTATTTTCATTCCTTTCTTAATTTTTTCAACAGCTTCATCGTAATCGCCACACTCATGATCGGTTGATACGCCGGCATGTATGTATTTATCAAGATCCGAACCGGTTAATCCGGGGACATGACCATCAATCGGTTTGCCATTATCCCGTGCGGATTTAATTTTTTTCATTACTTCAGGGTCTTGATTTATAACTCCCGGGAAGTTCATCATTTCAGCCAGATAATGAAATTGGTCCTGGGATATCAATTTTTGAACAATATTGCTGTCTAAAATTGCCCCGGAAGTTTCGAAGGGAGTAGCGGGGACACAAGAAGGAACACCGAAGAAAAATTTAAACAGGGATTTTCCGGCATCATCAATCATAGCATTAATGCCAGTTTCACCGAGTACATTTGCTATTTCATGGGGATCTGAAACGGTTCCGATAGTTCCGTGTTTTACAGCTTCACTGGCAAAGTACTGAGGCGTAATCATAGAACTTTCTATGTGTATATGGCTGTCGATTAGTCCAGGTAGAATATAGGCGCCCTTAGCGTTGTCATTTTTTTCAATGGAGTGAATTTTGCCTCCTTTGATAAAAAGTGTTGCACCGTAAATTGATTGATTATGAATATCAACGATTTTTCCGGTTATCTCAGTAAATTTACTCATAGTATAACGTTTATTTTTTTAATAAAATCTTTTGATAATAAACCAGTTAAATGGATTTCTTTCATTTTCTGCACCAAAACTTCGTATAATAAATTTATCATCATTTTAAATTTACTTTTAATTGTTCCACGTGGAACATTATCTCCCCAGGTAAACTAATAAAACACTAATGTCAGAAGGGGAAACTCCACTAATTCTGGAAGCTTGCCCAATGGATCCGGGTCGAATGTTACTTAACTTCTGTCTGGCTTCAATGGATAACGATTGAACCTTTTCAAAATCAAAATTTTCAGGTATTTTAATATGTTCCAGCCGATTTAATTTTCCGGCAATATGTTTTTCCCTGTCAATGTAACCACTATATTTCATAAGAATTTCTGACGACTCCAGAATTTCATTTTTCCGGTTAGGTAATTTTTGAGCTAACTCCTGTAAATCGGGGAGAACATCTAAAATCTTATAAATGTCAATTTGAGGCCTTAAAATAACATCTATAAGTTTTCGCTTTTGCTTCAACGGTGATGTCCCATTCGACTTTAACATTTCATTAATCTGATTTGGAGCTACACTATAATTTTTGAAAAAATGTATGATTTCATCCCGGTATTTAATTTTTTCTTTTAAATAATGATATCGTTCTTCTGATACCAACCCTAGATGATAACCATATTCGGTTAATCTAATATCTGCATTGTCCTGTCGCAACAAGATTCGATATTCAGCTCTGGAGGTAAACATACGATAGGGTTCATCCACTCCTTTCGTAACCAGATCATCAATTAAAACGCCAATATAGGCCTGGTCGCGCTTTAAAACAAATTCCTCATTTCCATAAATTTTATTATGTGCATTAATTGCTGCAACTAGGCCCTGAGCAGCTGCTTCTTCATATCCGGTTGTTCCATTAATTTGGCCGGCAAAAAATAAATCAGGGATTTTTTTTGTCTCCAGGGTCGGATATAATTGTGTAGGGCTGAAAAAATCATACTCAATGGCATAACCTGGTCGGAAAATTGAGGCATTTTCCAAACCAGGAATGTTTTTTAGTCCTTCATATTGCACCTCTAAAGGTAGGGATGAAGAAAATCCATTTAAATAGTATTCAATGGTATTCTCTCCTTCGGGCTCAAGAAACAATTGATGTGAATCTTTATCGGCAAAGGTTACCACCTTATCTTCGATACTTGGACAATATCTTGGTCCAATACTGTCTATAGTTCCGTTAAACATAGGTGAAGCTTCAAAGCCTTTTCCAAGGACTTCATGAACGCCGGGATGGGTGTAAGTAATATAACAGCTACGTGCTTTTGTTAAAACATCATCCTGCGGCATAAAAGAGAAACGGTGGGGTTTTTCATCGCCTTTTTGCTCTTTCATCTTAGAGAAATCCACTGTTCGGCCGTCGATACGTGCAGGCGTTCCGGTTTTCATACGTCCCGTTTCAAATCCAAAACTTGCCAGTTGTTCAGAAATACCTTTGGATGGGGGTTCAGACGCGCGTCCACCTTCAATTTTTTGAGGCCCGATATGCATAAGACCATTTAAAAAGGTGCCGTTTGTTAAAATAACAATTTTAGAATAAAAATCGACGCCCATCTGGGTTCTGACGCCTTTGATCGAATTGCTTTCGATTATTAGAGAAGTGGCAGTATCCTGCCAAAAATGAAGCTTTGGTATGGATTCCAATTTTTCGCGCCAAATTCTGGAAAATTTCATCCGGTCGCACTGAGCTCTTGGACTCCACATAGCTGGCCCCTTGGATAAATTCAACATGCGAAATTGGATCATACTTAAATCAGTGACAATTCCGCTATATCCTCCTAGTGCATCAATTTCACGTATAATCTGACCCTTAGCTATTCCTCCCATTGCAGGATTACAGCTCATCTGGGCGATTTTGGTCATATCCATGGTTATAAGCAGAACTTCTGATCCCATATTAGCAGCGGCAGCGGCTGCCTCAGCTCCTGCATGTCCCCCCCCTACAACAATAATATCATATTGATGATCCATCATAACTAATTAATTTTTCTGCAAAATTAATATAATAACAATTCAGGTGAGTAAAAAGGAATTATAAATAGGCTATTTATTTTCTAAATAATAATTTCTTAGATAAAAATCTTCTTTTTCGCGAATGATTTCAAGTTCATCACTTGTTTGATCATCATAACCGATCAAGTGTAGAAATCCATGAAAAATAACCCGTAATAATTCATTATTAAAATCGGTCTGGTAATCGCGGGCGTTCTCGAAAACTTTGTCAAGGCTGATGAAGATATCACCATCTAATTGAGCGGGATTATCATAATAAAAGGTGATGACATCGGTATAATAATCGTGATTGAGGTATTTTCGGTTTAAATCGAGGATTTCGTTATTATCTGTAAAAATGAGATTTATCTCTCCGGCAGTAAAATGTTCATTACTAAGAAGCCATTCTAAAAAGGGAATAAGGGAGGTTTCGTCAGGAAATGGATAGGAATCTTCGATGTAATGTAGAAAAACAGCCATTATTCTTTGTCGAATTCCATCGTTACGATAGTTCCTTTTTCATTGAAAGAAACATCGTCGGCAAGATGTTTCATAAGATAAATACCACGGCCGTGAATATTTTCAACATTTTCAGGTTTGGTCGGATCAGGAACTTCTGAATAATCAAAGCCCCTACCTTCATCTTCCACGGTAATAAAAATTTTATCTCCCTGAATTTTAAGATTGACAATTACGTATTTATTTATATCTTCCTTATTTCCGTGAACTATGGAATTATTTACAGCTTCAACTGTGGCAATTAAAATTTTGCCATAGATCTCAGAATTAATTTCATTTTTTTCAGAAAAGTCATCAATGAATTTTTCAATTTTATTGATGTTATCAATCTTTGACGCTATCTTAATGGATTTTTCCATAAACATTTATTAATAAACGGTAATTAAATTTATACTCATATAATGCATAATTGTTACAAAAATAAAGAGAAATTTATAACAAAATTAATTTTCGCTGTTTGGAATTCACTCTAATAGCCAAAATTGAGACTAAATATTAATTTAACCATTCCTGCGGATTCAATCGTTCATTCTCTCTATACAATTCAAGATGTAAAATATTTTCATTAGACTCCCTGTCTCTATACACTTCTCCGATAATTTCTCCTTTGGCAATTTCATCTCCGGGACGTACGTTAACGTCGACCAGGTTCGAATAAACGGTAAGGTAATTTCCGTGCCGTACTATAACCGTTAGGTTAGCTCCGGGGATGGAGACAACTTTTCTTGCCACCCCTGGAAATATGCAACGGACTTTAGAGTTGTTTGTAGTGCTGATATCAATGCCATTGTTAAAAGTTTTAATGCCTTTCAAAACCGGATGAGAATTTTCCCCGAACTCACTGGTCACTATGCCATCATCTATTGGCCAGTCCAATTTACCTTTACTGCTGGCGAAAGCATTTGTAATTTCTTTGTGTTTTGCGGATAGATTTTCCCAGCGTTTTGTTCGTTTCCTTTCTTCTTCAATAATCTTCTCAATCTCTTTTTCCAATTGAGCAACGGTTTGTCGCTTTTGTTGAATTTCTTCACGAATCTGGGATTCCTTTTTTCTCAAAGAATAAACTTGTCTCTTAACCTGGATTTCTTCCTGTTTAAGTTTTTGTTTTTCTTCAACTTTCTGTGCTCGAATATTTTCTTTTTCAGATCTAAGATGTTTTAGTTCCTGGATTTTCAGCTCGAGTTTTTCCTTCTGTATTTTAATTTGCCGGGCCTGATCCTTTCTATATTTCGCGAGTTGATTCAAGTATTTGAATCGTTTATATGCCTGATTAAAGGACTCTGCTGAAAGTATAAACATCAGCTTATTAAATCCTTTATTATTCAGGTAGGCGTTGTATATAATTTTTTCGTAGCTTTTCTTTAACCTTTCAATTTTATCCTGTAGCGTTTCAATTTGCTTTTGGTGATCGTCTATTCGTTGATCTATATTTGAAACCTGTTGATCTAATTGTTCAAGTAACTCATTTCTCAATGAAACGCGTTTTTTAAGGATAGTTAATTGGTGAAGAGTAGATTGTCTGCTCTCCTGTGTTTCTTCTAAAATTTTATTGGCACTTTCAATTTCATTCCTTCTATTTTCAATCTTCTCTTTCAGCTCCTCCTTGCTTTGGCTATAAAGATAAGGGGATGAGAAAATCCCTATAAAAATGATGAAAGAAAAAAAGTATATTTTCAATTTAAAGCTCATTTCAAATGAATTTTTTTGAACTTTGAAGGAACATTAAAATTGTATTGTTTATCCGATGAAAGTTCAATTTTCCTGTAATCAACCTCTATATTATATCTATTTTCTTCAGCTCCTCCCTCAATTCGCAGTTTTTCAGGTAAATAATAGTTTGCATATTGAATATAATCAAAATATTGAACTGAAAACGCCTTAAAATTTCTTTTCTTATAAAAAACAAACCTTTCAGGTCGAATAAGTGAAGAATTAACCCAAAATTGGAATTTATAATTTTCTTTTATTGTAGGAAAAAAATCTCCGACATATAAAGAATCGTGTGTGTTACCTGAAACGTCAGAATTTAAAGATTTTCTTTTCTTTAAATGTTGATAATCAGAAGGAAAATTTCCGATTAAAAGGTTATAAACTAAATTGAAATTCAAATCAAGATCAAAACGGTCTTTTAGATAAGAATAATCTCCTGCTAAATATCTGTTTCCTTTTCTGTCGAGCACTAAAACCTCTTTGGGTTTAAATAAAACCCGGGAAATTTCAATTCCCAGCGGGGCGCGCAGGGAAACTAAAATTGCGCTGTCCGGAATTAATTTTGCAGCGCCATAAAGGGTATGAGAAGCTTTATCAGCAGAATAATTTATTTTAAAATTTTTCAGGGTCACTGTAGTATCGGTAATATTGTAGCTGATTATTTTATTTTTAACTGAAACAGGATTTTTCAAAGCTTCAGAAATGGCATCGGAAGACCCGGTGATCATCATTTTACTTTTACATCCGGATAAAACAATTCCAAGGATAAAAATAATTATTCCTGCATACCTTTTCATCTTACTATTCGGGTATCTTTTGATGTTGAATTTTAAACTTTATATCATCCGAATTATTACCCGCGGATTTTGATTTTTCCCATTGTTCCATAGCCTCATCAGTTTTTCCATTCTTTAATAAGATGTCTCCATAATGTTCTAAAACTTCCGGATCATCAGAATCGCTATTCTGAATGGCTCGTTCTATGAATTTTTCTGCTTTATCATACTTTTCCATCTTAAATAAAACCCAAGCGTAAGTGTCCAGATAAATAGGGCTGTTGGGTTCTTTTTTTATAGCTGTTTTAATTAACTCTAAAGCTCGTTGTAATTTCTCACCACGTAAGGAAAGGTAATAACTGTAATTATTTGAAACCAAAATATTATCTGGCTCTAATTCCAACACTTTTTCGAAGTAATGATCGGATTTTTCATGATTTTCAATATTTCGGTAAGCTTCACCCAGTTGAGTGTAATACTGAATCTTCATCTCTTTATCAGAATCAAAGGAATCTAACCCATCTTTTAAAATAGTAACTGCTGTATCTGAATGGTTTGTTTGATTAGCAGCAATTGCGGTAAATAAAAACAGGCGCGATTTATTTTGATATTTTTCCAAGGATTTTGTTCCGTAATTATACATCTTTTCAAAGTTATTGGTGTAACTATATAAAGAAAGCAATTGTTCCCAGTAAACAGGCTTTTCATGTTTTGTGTCTACCAATATTTCAAGATGATCAATGGCTTTATTGTATTTATTTGTCTTTAAATACAGATCGGTGTAAAGCGTGTGGATTTCATATTTATCGGTATAAACGGAAGATAACGAATCCAGCGTAACAATCAGCTTATCATAATTTTGTAGATATACATTTCTATCTTCAAGAAATTTCATAAAAACGAGAAACTTCGTGCCAAAATCAACTTCATCGTTTTCTACAACCTTTTGATATTGATCAAGCGCTTTTGAATATTTTCCTTGTGATTCATAGTAATTAACCAGAGATAGCTGACCCATGTAATTGGTGCTGTCAATTTCAAATAATTTTTCATACATCCGGTCGGCCTGATCGTACATCTTATAACTTGCATACAATTCGGCAAGCATTCCATAATATCTGGATTCATTGGGAAAATTATCAATAAGCTTTTTTACTTCATCTATAGCTTTCTGTTTTTCCCCGACTTTTGTATATAAAATTTTCTTAAGCACCTGAATCTGCTCATTAATACCGCTCCGCTTTTCCACCTGGTTCAGCATCTCTATAGCTTTATCGTATTGATTGTTTTGTCTGTAGAGCTGAGCAAGATCGTAATAATGATCAACTTTTGCCTGATCATTTTCTATAAGGTATTCATATTGCTTAATAGCTTTTTTAGGTTTATTGTTGTGAAGGTAGAGCTGAAAAAGGTGTTCTCTGTAAAATTTATTATCCGGATCATTTTTTACTGCTTTTTTACCATAGCGGAGTGAAACTTCGGGCTGATCCAGTAGATTATTGACCAGGGATACCTGATACTGAACGGCAGGAGAATTTGGCTGAATTTCAAGGCAACGGTAAAAATAGGAGATGGATTTACTGTAATTCTTTAGTGCTTTATGCTTCATTCCTTCAATAAAAGCAAACCGATACTTCAACTGATCATCCTCCGAGAGAGTTTGAGTCTGCATCGTATCAACCGTTGCTTCTTTATCGGATTGGCCGGACTTTTGAAGGGCACTACAGCCGGATAAAAGAAAAATTGCAAGGATTATGGGGATAAAAAAACGATACATAAAATTATAAGTTTAAATTTGTGTAATCACCAACACTCAAATCAACGAAATTTCCCTCGATTTCAACATGGCTTCCTATCATTGAATTTATCCCGTTCAGCAGCCTGATTTTTGTGTGAGATTGAATAATCGCATTCGAAATTAAGGCATTTTCTATTATTGTTTCATCTTCAACAGACACATAGGGGCCGATAACTGAATTTTTTATTTGTACATTATTTCCAATATAACAGGGTTCAATGATGATCGAATTTTCTTTAACGATACCTTTGCCTTTCAGATTGTCAGAATTAATATATTTTAACATTTCTCTGTTTGTATCAACAGTTGCATTTTTATTGCCACAATCAAACCATTGATCGACAACAGATGTAGTAAAACGATTATTTTTCTTTCTTAAATTCTCAAGGGCGTCAGTTAACTGGAATTCGGCATTTTCACGAATGTCATTATCGAGCAGGTATTTTATCTCTCTTCTGAGGTCTTCTCCCTTTTTAAAATAATACACCCCAATGATTGCCTCATCAGAAATGAAAGAAGAAGGCTTTTCAAAAAAGCCATCTACGTAATCTTCTTTATCTTTTCGAACAACACCAAAAGCGGAGGGATCATCCACCTTTTTGGTCCAGATAATACCATCGGACTGTGTTTTCAGTTTAAAATTGGCTTTGAATAGGGTATCGGAAAAAGCAATAATAACGTCTCCTTTTAAAGATTCTTTGGCACAGTATATCGCGTGGGCTGTACCAAGCGGATCGTCCTGGTAAGAAATGACAGGTTTAGCACCGATCTCACGGGCTAATTCCTTTAGTTCCGCTTCAACCTCTACTCCAAATCTTCCAATTACAAAATTGATTTCATCAATGGATTCGTCTAAAACATCCTTAATTTCATAAATCAGATGGTGAACAATAGATTTACCGGCAATTTTAATCAATGGTTTAGGTGTTGTTAATGTGTGAGGCCGCATGCGTTTACCTTTTCCGGCCATTGGTATAATCAGTTTCATAGCTATCTTTTTAATGGGTTCCGGTATGACCAAATCCTCCGGCGGATCTGGGCGTATCATTTATTTCTTCGACTTGTGTGAGTTCAACATGTTCAAAGGAGGAAACAACCATTTGGCAAATTCGTTCACCAGGTGTAATTTCCACTGTTTCATTTGACAGGTTGACCAGAATAACCCCTATTTCTCCGCGATAATCTGCATCAATCGTACCAGGGGAATTCAACACACTAATTCCTTTTTTTAGAGCTAAACCGCTTCTGGGACGAATTTGTGCTTCATAACCTTCAGGCAGTTCAATATATAACCCTGTCGGAACAAGTGTTCTCTCTAAAGGCTTCAGCTTAACAGGTTCGTTTAAACTGGCTCTTAAATCCATACCAGAAGACCATGCAGTGCTATAATCGGGCAATGGGTTATCAGATTTATTAATAATTTTAACCTTCATTGGGATATGATTTTACAATTTTAAAAACGTTTTAATGTCGCTTAATCGAATCTTTTCTTTCTTTAGAATAATCGTTACAAAGAATAACAAAAATAAAGAATTAAAAACAATTTTAAGGGGTAAATTTGGATATTGAATAAAGTTTTGGAGGAAATATATACCATAAGCTAAAATCATGTAAAAAAGAATAGATTTTATAGGATATGGAATGAAATAAAACTTTCTTCCTAAAATGAATGAAACAAAAAACATACTTACATAACATACCAGGGTAGCCCATGCAGAACCCACATATCCATAAGCCGGAATTAATATAAAATTTATCGTGATCGTAATCATTGCTCCGAATATAGTGATAAATGCGCCATATTGTGTGCGATTAGACAGCTTGTACCAAATGGATAAATTGAATACTATTCCAAGAAAGAGATTTGCCGTTAAAATAATGGGAACAACTTTCAGACCACTGTGAAATTTATCGCCCAGAAAATGCTTAAATACATCTATATAAAGCATTACTACAAGAAATATAAGCAGCCCGAAGATTATGAAGTATTTCATAACCGCTGCATATACTTCTTTAGCATCTTTATCCTTCATCTTGGAGAAGTAAAAGGGTTCTGCCGCGTATCGAAACATCTGAATAAAAATCGTCATGAGCATTCCAAGCTTATAATTGGCACCATATATCCCTACTTGTCTGAGCGCTTCATCCGAATCTTCAATAAGGTGTTTTAACAGGATTTTATCTGCCACATCATTAATCGTCCCGGCAAGACCGACGAATAATAAGGGTAATGCGTAGGAATAAATCTTTTTTAGTAGTTTTAAATCGATAAAATCCAGACGAATACGTATTTCAGGTAACAATAAAAGTAAGGTAGCAATGCTTGCAATTAAATTGGAAATGAAAGCATAGGCGACTTTTAGGTTTGGATTATAAAAAACTAACAGCGGCGAATCAGGAAAATTCTTATCAATATAGGGGAATGCAATAAAAAATATGAATATAAAGAAAAGGTTGACAACAACATTGAATATTTTCAGGTAGCCAAATTTCTTTGCTTTTTCTTCAAAACGAAGTTTAGCAAAAGGTACAGCAGAAAAAGCATCGACGGTGACGACAAGTGAAAAAAGTAAAATTAAATGGCCGCGATCAGAATAATCAAGAATTTGTGCGATCTGGCCATTAAATAATGAAACAAGAACAATGAACAACACACTTGTCGAAAAAAGGGAAAAAATGATTGTAGAAAAAACTTTTTTCGGTGATGAGTGGCTGTTTGCGAAACGAAAATAACCCGTTTCCATGCCATAAGTAAGAAAAACAAGCAGGAAAACTACATAAGCATATAATTCTGTATATATGCCGTATTGAGTGTTTGAAAATATCCGGGTAAAAAAGGGGGTTAACAGAACATAGTTTAATAACCTGGGTACAATAGTTCCCAAACCATAAATAGCTGTTTGTCCGAAAAGTTTCTGAAACTGTCTCAAATAGTTATGTTATTTTAATGCTTCTTCATTTGATAAAATAAAGCCGAAATTAAAAAGAAAATAGAGATTTTGATTTCTCTTGTTATAATAATTTACGCTGAAACTAACTGGTCCAAGAACAGACTGATATACAAGAGCTAGATTCCCAAGGTAATAATAATTTTTGAACGCATCTGAATACTCAGGCAATTTATTATTATTTGCGCTTATATCGCGATAGGGTAAAAACCCTGCAAGAGTTGACCGTAAATGAAAGCGCTCATTAAACTTTAATATCGGATGAATGGCACCGCCCAGATAATTATGTGCAATGTAGTTTTCTGTAAAAAGGGTTTTACTATGAGGAAAAGGATTATATGCAGGGGAAGATAGTATAGTTGAATTATAATTCGTAAAAAAATCGCGGTTAGTTAAGTTCAGTTCACCGGAAAAACCAAAATTGAAATGATTTGAAAGAGGCAGGTATTTCTTAAATTGAAAATTCAGGTTTACCCATCCGTGTTGTTGGGTAAGTATTTCATTGCTGAAATGACTGCTACCCGGAATAAATCTTTCTTTCCCTTCCAGATAATAAGCTTTTAATTTAAAGGACGTTCCCCGGGTTGCGTATTGACGGTAATTTAAAGTGTTGTGTTCCAAAGCAAAATATGGATAGAGGTAGTTCATTTTTGTTTTATCTATGGTATCGCTCTTAAAAAAATCCTCTTTCAGATAGTACTCGGGATTAATGTTTCCGGCATTAACACCGAAGAGTAATCGTTTACTATACTTTATGGGAAAACCAATTTCTACCTTAGCAAAATTTTCATTCTTAATGAAATAAGAAGGTTTAACATCTTCAAAAAAAGGCTCGCTTGAACTATTAAAATAGTCCAGGCGATTTAATGTTAATGCGCTTTTTAAGTAAAACTCCGGTTTGGTTGGGAAGTCGATCCTGCCGGAAATTTTTGCGGAACTGTAAAGGCGTCCATAAAAAACATTTCCGTAAGCCTGCTTAGAAAATTTACCTAAATGATTATACCGAATTTCTGCAAATCCCTGGTTAATATTTCCGGATGAAATATTTCCGCCAATACCAACGTTTATCTTACTTTCCTGGTTAACATCCAGGATTAAGTTGAATGCACTTCCGGAAGAATCATACCTGGCCAAAGGATAAACCGAAGAAATACTGTTATCAGCAAGAAGTTTAAAATAATCCTTTTTAAAATTATTGAAGGAGTAGGTTTCATGACTTTTGCTAATATAATTCCGTATAAACATTTTTCTGCTCCTAGAGGTTCCCTCGATCTTAACTGAATTAAATTCCAAAGTAGGAAGTTGTCTCCTGTAGGCCCATCGTTCCTTTTTTAATTCAGTTGTATCCCTTCGGCTATTGATTTTTTCTTTTATGACCTCCATATTATTATTAGCGGACTGGTAACCTCGCTGTATTATGGTTGAAGCCTTGGAAAAATTGAACAGATCAATATCATCAACTTTGTTATCTATGAGCAATCCGAGCGAATCGGGTATTTCATAATCTGTTTCCCCCATAACCAAATTTTGAAGCTGACCGAAGGCATCGTCTACATCAGGAACTGGTGCATTTTCGGCAGTTTTGCTTCCAATAATAAAATCAGGATTGAAGTCTCTAATCATAACATCGGAGGGAAAATTATTTTTAATTCCTCCATCCAGATAAATAATACTATCTTTTTTAATTGGCCTGAAATAAAAAGGAAAAGTCATAGATGCACGAATGGCTAATGCTAAATTTCCACTGGAAAAAACCACTTCTTTGTTGTTTGTAATATCTGTTCCTATACATCGAAAAGGAATAAAAAGCTTATCAAAATCATAATTTGCAGAGGCAGAAGCTGCGGAAAAAAAACTCATCATTTGCAGATCCATAACATGTGTGGGGACCAGGCTGCTTGGAAATTTTGCTTTTGGAACGGAATCAACCGATTCCACCTTAAAATTGAAAAAGGCAGGTGATACCTCATTCTTCTTAAAATAGTAAACATACTGATCAGCTATTTCACCATTAGCCCATCGTCTGAAATCGTTTGAAGTTACGATCTCTTCCATCTGGTCGGGGGAATAACCGATTGCATATAAACCTCCCACGATAGCTCCCATAGAAGTTCCCGTAACATAATCTATCGGAATGTTATTTTCTTCAAGCGCACGTATAACACCAATATGAGCAAGACCTTTTGCTCCTCCACCACTTAAAACCAAACCCACTTTTTGGGTGTAGGAGTTGAATGAAAAAAGTAAAATAAGTAAAATAAAAATAGTGAAACTTTTCTTAGCCATTTTTTAATCGATATTTTGCAGTTAATGCGAATATACAAAACATTAAACTACCCGGTTTTATTTTACAATAAAAAAATTAAGTTTCTAATTATATTCCATTTGTACAAAGATTCCATATTTTTGCAGAATTGACTAAAAATTTAATCCTTTGGACGATTGGAAAAAAATAGAGGTTTTTATAGAAAAAGAGTTTCACGTGGAACCTCAAATCCATAATATTTTGTTTTTAATAGGTGTACAGGAATTGAATTACGGTTTTAATAAATTGGATCAGGATTCAAAAACGAAAGCAATGAATTTTGCTTCTATGTATATCTTAAGCTTTTTAAGAGAAGAAGATAAAACTTTTCTGAAAAACAAATACAAAAACAGTGGAAATGAAGAAAAAGCAGAGGAAGAAATAGAAAAGGAAATTTACAGAAAAGGAATAATTAATTATTTTCGAAATAAAGGTATCATCTAATAAATTATAGATTATGATTGAGAACATTGAACAGTACCTGGAAGAAATTGAAAATTTTCAATCAACAGACCCTGAGGAAATTGAGGCTTTTCGTGTGAAATACCTCGGCAGAAAAGGAATATTAAATAGTTTGTTTGCCGAATTTAAAGAAATTCCAAATGAAGAAAAGCCAAAAGTTGGGAAGCAGATTAATGAATTAAAGGAAAAGACTCAAAACAAGGTCAATGAGCTGAAAGCCTCTTCAAAAAAGAAAAAGAAAACTCAGGAGTTCGACCTTACATTACCTCCGTATCCGTTTGAAACAGGTAGCCGGCATCCCATCTCACTAACAAGAAAAAAGATCATCAAAATTTTCTCCAACCTTGGTTTCACTATATCCGAAGGCCCCGAAATGGAAGATGACTGGCATGTCTTCTCGGCATTAAATTTCCCGGAAGAACACCCGGCAAGGGATATGCAAGATACTTTCTTTATAGACCGAAATCCGGATGTTTTATTACGAACGCATACTTCATCGGTGCAGGTGCGTGTGATGAAAAATTCCCAACCACCTATTCGTACAATTTCTCCGGGAAGGGTTTTCAGAAATGAAGCGATAAGCGCAAGAGCTCACTGCATTTTTCACCAGGTTGAAGGCTTATATGTGGATAAAGATGTGTCATTTTCAGATTTAAAGCAAACACTCATCTATTTTGCCAAAGAAATGTTTGGTTCGGATACGGAAATCCGACTGAGACCTTCATTTTTCCCTTTTACAGAGCCTTCTGCAGAGCTTGATATTTCATGCACGCTTTGCGGCGGTAAAGGATGTAACGTTTGTAAATATACCGGATTCCTGGAAATTTTAGGTTGCGGAATGGTAGATCCGAATGTACTGGACAATTGCAATATCGATAGTACAAAATATACCGGATTTGCTTTTGGAATGGGAATTGAACGTATTGCTCAGCTTAATTATAATGTTAACGACCTTCGCCTCTATTTTGAAAACGATAAGCGCTTTTTAGACCAGTTTAAATCGGAGTTTTAG